>JANTGB010000064.1 GCA_024763115.1 Desulfobulbaceae bacterium
CTCATTTTATGAGTATCAGTATTTCATTAAACATAAAAATTCTTTCGTGTCAACGTCAAAAGGTAATGTACAGCAAAAAAAAGTGATAAGGGGGGGGGAACAGTCTGTTTGAGGAGAATTCCGGCGGATTGGTTATTTCCGCGATAGCGGTTCAGTTCAACTACCCATGGGGTAAACGACCGGAGGGAGACTCCAGGTAAGCGACTAGCAGGAGACTCCAGGTAAGCGACTAGCAGGAGACTCCGTTAGATTTTCGTGATCAGGCCGGCGCAGCGTGACTGGTATGCTGCGCCGGCCTTATCACACACATCTAAAGCACACGGAGTCTCGCTTCGTTCGGCTTACCTCTGAACAAATACAGAACAGTGGTTACGGCAGTTTTTCGCCCCTACCTGAACAGTTGCAAAGCAGGTTAAAATTCTTCAAAATCATCATCATCAAAGGGAATTATTTCGTCAGCCGTTAATTTTTTCGGTAAAGGCTCAGGTTCAGCCTTGATTTCTTTTTTAACTTCTTTTTTGACCGGTTGAGTTTTAGGCGCTTCAATTTTAACCTGGCTGGGTCGAGGAGGAGCAATATTTTTCATTGATGTTTTGGGAATAACCTTTTTTGCTTTTGCGGGCAATATCTTTTTTTTCAACAGACAGCCGCTGCCGGAATTTCCCAGAAGTTTTTTGAGCTGATTGACAATCTTTTGTAGACTGCCGGACTGCCCGGCCAGCATCTCGGCTGAAGCTGCCGCCTCTTCAGCTGCCGCAGCATTACGATCGGTAACTGAGTCCATCTCGTTCAGAGTCCGATTTATTTCCTCAATACCCTTTGTCTGCTCATTTGAGGCTGCTGTAATTTCACCGATTAATTCTCCTACTGTGTTGCTGATTGTCGCTACTTCATTGAATGCCTCGTTGGTCTGTTCAACAATAGTATCACCAGTTTTAACTTTTTGTACCGTGCTTTCGATCAGGGTTGCGGTACTGGATGCCGCCTCATTGGAACGTAAGGCCAGGCTGCGAACCTCATCGGCTACCACGGCAAATCCTGCCCCGGCTTCTCCTGCCCTGGCCGCCTCAACTGCGGCGTTTAAGGCCAGCAGATTGGTTTGAAAGGCTATTTCGTCAATAGTTTTGATAATTTTAGAAATTTCTTCGCCGGCACTGGAAATTTCTTTCATTGAACCGGTCAGTTTTACCATGGAAGCAGTGGCCTTACTGATAACCTGGTTTGCATTTTTCATCAGGCTGTCGGCCTCGTTGGCATTGTCGGCGTTTCTTCTGGTCATGGAGGATGTTTCCTCCATGGCGGATGAGGTCTCTTCCAATGAGGCTGACTGTTCTGTCGCACCTTGAGCCAGAGACCGACCGGCACTGGAAATTTCCCTGGATGAATCAAGAACAGTCTGGCTGTTTTGTTCCAGTATGGTTACGCTGGAACAGAGTTCCTTGACAATATATGAACTGGAGAAATAAAGAAAAAGGGAAATCGTGATTACAAACAGCAATCCTCCGCCCGCAAAGGCCCAGTCAAAGTCGGCAAGCAGGGAAGCCTCTTTGTTGATGTCTGTTGCATAAGCTATCGCGCCGATAGCCTGGCCGGAACAATCAAGCAGAGGCAGGGCTGTGAGCAGGGTGTCTTGAGTTTTCTTACCGACAACACCGTTTATAGCCGGGAGGAGCAGGGAGGAGTCGATAAGTGAATCAGTAAGCCCCGGATTTGAAGAAAATATTCGAACCATACCTGCGGTTACAGGTAAATTATTTTCCTGTAGTCCCTGGAGAAGATAATGCCTGCTTTCCGGCAAATACAGGGCCACTTCGTCATTCTTGAAAAGTTCCGTGCTTTTTAAAATGTCGGTAATATAACAGTAAGCCTCAACAGAACCAAGATGATTGCCGTTGACTGCAATAGGTGCCACAGCGCTGATAATAAACCCCTTACGGTCCATTGCAATTTCCGCTTTACCGGTTTGCTCCTGATTAACTTTAATTACAGCCGGTCGCATGGCGGCAATGTCATCATTTACAGCTTCACCTGTCGCGTTTTCCCGGGTTTCTAAAAATATACGGCCCGGAGAAAGATAAAAATTAATCTTAAAATTGTTGTCTGGAAGAATAGCTATAATTTGTTGGTTGATTTGGGCAAAGTTTTGCCGGAGAATTTGCCGGCCTTCGCTTTCCCGACCCTGGAGAGCCAGTTCGTAGGCCGATTCAACTGCCGGATACGTCGCTGCCATGGCTGCAATATGCAGGGCCTGATTTTTCAGTCCGGCCAGACTGCTTTCAGTTAATCTTGCCTGGCCGGCGGTTAAATTGTCAAGCTGCTGCTCCCACATCCTGTTTTTCAGTATTAATGAAATACCCGCTAGAAATATCCAAGAGAATATTATTAATACCAAAGGGATGACCAGTAATCTCATTCTGATGGACAGTTTCAATGTAACCTCCTGAAGGATGTTGTTAGTTATTGCCGATTTCATGAAATAACTGTATAAATCAGCTGATTTTATTGTATGACAATGCGGTTGAATAGGTCAAACCGAAATTTACTAATCAGCTCTTTTTTTAATATTTTTATCTGTCAGGTTTTATCATGGTATATTGGCACAGGTTCGGATAAAACAAGTTCCGGGGAACCACCACTTCCGGAGAAGACACAATATAACCTGTGGAAATCAGTAACTACTCACCGGAAGTCAGGTCTGCTTGAGCACAGGCGATTATTGTTGAGCTGCCGGAGGCCTCTTTTTTAAGCTGAGTCTTGAAAAAAGCTTAGGCGCTTACCCCATGAGTAGTTACAATCAAATAATACATGTTACATCGGTTTTAATCCTGATATGAATAAAAATTTGTAACTATTCAGGTATGGGCGAAAAACTGCCCTGACCATGATCCGTAACTGTTCAGAGGTAAGTGAACGAAGTGGGACTCCGTATGCTCCAGCTGTGCGCGATAAGGCCGGCGCAGCATGCTGATGCTATGTAAGACAGACTATCGCGTACAGATTGAACAGTTACAAAAATTTATCCATAAAGGTATAAGAAACAGTCATGCTGGCCAGAGTGCATAGCGGTTCTTTACAGGGCATTGACGGCCTGCCGGTTGAGGTTGAGGTTGATATTACTTTTGGTCTGCCGTCGTTTTCCACGGTAGGCCTGCCGGAAGGAGCAGTGCGGGAGAGCAAGGATCGGGTAAAGGCTGCTATAAAAAACAGCGGTTATGAATTTCCCAATCGCCGAATTATTATTAACCTGGCCCCGGCAGACGTTAAAAAGGCGGGAACCGGCTTTGACCTGCCCATTGCCCTGGGAATTCTTGCTGCCTCCGAACTTTTCAGCCCGGAACTGCTCAATGAGTATGGGGCTATCGGTGAACTGTCGCTTGATGGCGGAATTCGCCCGGTTCCCGGCCTTCTTTCCCTGGCCATAGCTGCCCGGGATCAGGGACTGAAGGGTATACTGGCGCCTGAGGACAATGCTTCGGAAGCGGCTGTGGTCAGCGGGTTAGAGGTGATCCCGGTTAAGCATCTCCATCAGGCGGTGGATTTTCTGGCCGAAATTAAATCAATAAATCCGGTTGTGGTGGAGCTGGAAGAACTCTTTCGCTTAAGCAGCGAATATGAAGTTGATTTTTCCGAGGTTAAGGGCCAGGAGCAGGTAAAACGGGCCCTGGAAATTGCCGCTGCCGGAGGACATAACGTGCTGATGACCGGGCCTCCAGGTTCCGGCAAAACCATGCTGGCCCGGCGACTGCCTACTATTCTGCCTGATCTCAGTTTTGAAGAAGCCCTGGAAACCAGTAAAATTTACAGTGTCATGGACTTGTTACCCATGGAACAGGGCTTGATGACCATAAGGCCCTTTCGCGCCCCGCATCATACGATTTCCGATGCCGGACTCATTGGCGGCGGCCGGATTCCCCGCCCGGGCGAGGTGTCCCTGGCCCATAATGGAATTTTATTTATGGATGAACTGCCTGAGTTCAAAAAAAATGTGCTTGAGGTATTGCGTCAGCCCCTTGAGGCTGGAAATGTTACTATTGCCAGGGCCGCGTCCTCGCTCAACTTTCCGGCCCGTTTTGTCCTGGTTGCCGCTTTAAATCCATGTCCCTGCGGCCATCGGGGTGATTTCCGCCATGAATGCATCTGCTCTCCCCAGGAAATTAAACGTTATGAAAATCGAATTTCCGGCCCCCTGCTCGATCGGATAGATATCCATCTTGAGGTACCTGCCGTGCCTTTTCGGGAAATGACCAGCGAGACTGAGGGTGAATCTTCCGCTGTTATCAAAAAAAGGGTTTCAGCAGCCCGGAAAATTCAACAAAACCGTTTCAGCAGGGATAAACGGATTTTCTCTAACGGTCAAATGGGTAACCGGGATATCAAAAAATCATGCTCTATTGATAAAACCTCCCGTAATTTGCTGGAACAGGCGATTGACCATCTTGGCCTTTCGGCCCGGGCCTATTACCGGATATTGAAGATAAGCCGGACAATTGCCGATCTGGAGGCAGGTAAAGATATCAAGGCAAGGCATGTGGCTGAGGCGGTGCAGTTCAGGAGGCTGGACAGGAAAAACAAGGTGTTAAATGGATAGTAACTGCTCACAGGGCACCGCATATTTCCGCCATTAGCCCGGTTTACGTATGACTAATACGCGGCACCGGTCTGATGACGAAAATCTATCGGAGTCTCCCTCTGGTCGCTTACCTGCACCCTGTAAACAACAGCGAAGCGGTGTCATACAAATACTGAGATTTGCAATCATTAGGTGCTTACCCTATGAGTAGTTACAATGGATAATGCTTTTATCTATATTGCCGGTGGAATAATGGTGGGTATCGGTGCGTCTTTTTCCGGTCTGGGGGGCGGGTTTCTCCTGGTGCCCTTTCTCCTTTTTCTGGGTTACAGCGCCCAGAAGTCGGTGGGCACCTCCTTTCTGGCCATAATGGTAATTTCCGTTTCCGCCCTTGTGGCCCACAACAAACTTGATAATGTCGATTACCGAATCGGTCTTCTGCTCGGCCTGGGCGGTATTATCGGCGCCCAGGTCGGAGCCCGGCTGCTGGAGCATGTTTCCACTGCTAATTTTAAAAAAATTTTTGCCGCAATTCTCTTTGCTCTGGCTGCCTATATTTTTACCAAAAAGGGTTGATAATTTTTTTTTGACGTTTTAAGTAAAGGAAAAAACGTGTGCTCCCACAACCCCTGGGGCACAGAAAAATGAGGAAGAAGACTGATGAAGCCGCTCTATTTACGATTATTAATTACAAATTGTGTTTTTCTGTTCATGCTTTTCCTTGGCGGATGTGCTGAATATCAGCCCCCCTTTACCCATTATATTACTCCTGATATGGATTTTGAAACCGTGCGGTCTGTAGCAGCGGAACATGGCTATGCCAGTTTTAAGAAGCTTGCCGAGTATCGTGGTTACCAGCTGCTTGATTTTGTCAAAAATGATGGCAGCAACGAGGTATTCCTGGTAGTGGATGTTGAGCTGAGACCTGCCATGAGAAATTTCGGGTATGGAAAAATAGACAGTAAGCAGCTGGTTCATTTTGTCGATGACTTAATTTTATATCAAGACAAAGAATCATGAAAATCAGGGAGACATTTTTTTATCCCTGATTCCCTTCCTGCATCTGGTTTCCGGCCCGTAATTTTTATAGGCCGGATCATTATATTCTTTATGACACTCAAGGCAGAGACCGACCCGGAGAATTCGGCCCAGTTCTTCCCGGTTAAAGGGGCGGAGATCAGGCCGGGAGCCATGCTGTAAGGCATGGCCGTCAATGCTGCCAAAGGCGTCGAGCGGCGGAGTGGGGCCGATTTCGGTTGTCACCCCCTGACTTGCCGGGGTAAAAAGCCATTTACTGTTTTCATAGCTGACGGTTCCCTGGCCCAGGCCCAGGGTTTTACTGTTTATATGGCACTCCGGGCAGGCCCGGCCTTTGGCCTGGGTAGTATGGGGATTTATCGCCGCCATGGTCAGCCGGTTAAAACGTCTGTCCGCCCTGCCCTCTTCATCAACCAGGGTGACAATATCCTGGCATCCCGGCGTTACCACGACAATTTCATTTCCCCAGACCGCCAGCATCGGTTCCTCATAGCGCAGATAGGAGCGGCCCTCCTGCCACCAGCCCGCAGTCTCTTTCATGCTTAACTTGTCAAGATGGGTTTCCCGCATATCACGTTTAACATGGCAGCCGTAACATTGAGGCACCCAGGCCGAATGGCAGCTTTCGCAGGTCAGCCGTTTATGGCCGGAAAAATTACAGATTCCGGGCCGGGCAGGCTTCAGGGGCTGTTTTTTGCCATTCAGCCGATTGACCAGGACAAATGAATTTTCATCCTTTTCAATATTGGTCATTTTGTTATTTTTCCGGGTCAGGCCGATTTTCGCGGCCTGGATCGGAGAGGCAGGATGGCAGGATTCGCATTTAATTTCCAGCTGTTCCTCGTAATGGGCGTAACCGGTACCATCGCCCATGACCTCGTCTCTGGTATGGCAGTCAATGCAGCCCATGCCCTGTTTGTAATGAATATCCGGGGGCAGCTCAAGGTAATAGCGGTTGCCGGGCAGGGTCAGCTTTGACATCTGCCCGTTTTTGTACGGTGTGCCGTAATTTTCCGATTCATATACTCCGGTATAGGAGATGCCGATCCGGCCGCTGCGATTATGGCAGCGCACACAGTTTTCCACTGGAATTTTTTTGCTTATCAGGGGATGAATTTTTTTGCCGGTATCATTTGCCGGCGGTTCATAGCCCGGCGGCATTAACGAATGACAGGCCGTGCAGCCGCCGCCCTTGGTGCCGAAAAAGCCGGGCAGGTCGCCCTTGGGTTTCCAGAGATGGCAGGTGGCGCAGAGTTTGCGAAAATAATCCAGGGCCAGGGAGGTCCGGCCTGAAACTAACAGCTCTTCCACGGAAAAATTACCATTCTGGTTTTCCGCCTCGCCCCAGTAATAGAGAAGAGTGCTTAAAATTCCCCGGTTGGTGGCCATGAGAGAGTTTTTTATTTTTTTTATGTCCGGGGCATGGCAGCCTTCTATGCCGCAGGTCTTTTCCACCACCCGCAGGTCGCCGGGATTTTTAACTATTCCTTTATGGGCCTTTTCCTTGTCAATGGCCATGGTGTCGCCGAGATGGCAGGGCGAACAGCCCAGGGTGCGGGCATCATGGGCCGGGTCGAGTTTTTCGCTTTTATGGCAGGAAAGGCACATTTCCACATGGCCGGATGTTGTCTGGTATAGGCGGTCCGGCCGGGTAATCATGTTTTCCCGGATAATCAGGAAAAGAACAATCAGCAGGAGAAAAAAGACAACCAGGCGGGGCGGCATGGATTTCATAGGGTTTCCCGGAACTGTTCAGCCGTGGGATAGCGGCGGCCGAAGCCGAATGCCTTGCTGGTAACCTTAAGCCCCATTGGCGCCTGTTTGCGTTTATATTCGTTGCGTTTGACCCGGCGAATAACATCCTCAACCACGGAACGTTCATAACCCATGGCAATAATTTCAGTAAGGCTCTGCTGTTCCTCAAGCCAGGCCTTTAAAATGGGATCAAGGATTTCATAGGGCGGCAGGTCATCCTGATCCAGCTGGTCGGGAGCAAGTTCGGCGCTGGGTGGTTTAGTGATGGTATTGACCGGAATTATTTCCTTTTCACGATTGACATAGCGGGCCAGATCATAAACCAGCATTTTCGGCACATCGGAAATAACCGCCAGGCCCCCGCTCATGTCGCCGTACAGAGTGCAGTAACCCACTGCCATTTCCGATTTATTGCCGGTACTGAGCAGCAGGGAGTTGAATTTATTGGCCAGGGCCATGAGCAGGTTGCCCCTGATCCGGGCCTGGATATTCTGTTCCGTTATATCTTGGGCCAGGCCCTGAAAAAACGGGGCCAGGGTCCGGCAGTAAGCATTAAACAGGTCGCCTATGGGGATAATTTCAAAACGGATACCGAGATTTTCGGCCAGTTGTCGACTGTCGTCAATGCTGCCTTGCGAAGAATAGGGCGAAGGCAGGGCCACGCCCATAATATTTTCCGGGCCCAGGGCATGAGCCGCGATTGTTGCGGTCAGGGCTGAATCAATGCCGCCGCTTAGTCCGATAATACCCTTGCTGAAACCGCATTTTTTCATATAATCAGTGACGCCCATGACCAGGGCTGAAAACACCTCGGCAATGTCATTGGTTGGCGGAGTACTGTCTGTTGCTGCGGCATTGCCTCCAAGATCAGCACTGTCAATAATCAGTATATCTTCGCTGAAAGAGTCGGCCGCAGCCGCCAGGCGGCCGTCAGGCATAAAGGCCAGGCTGCGACCGTCAAAGAGAAGAGAATCCTGCCCTCCCACCTGATTAACATAAAGCAGGGGCAGATTATATTTGGTGCAGAGACCGGAGAAAATTGTCTGCCGCAGTTGCGGTTTGCCGAGATTATATGGAGAAGCGGCAATATTAATCAGCAAATCAGGTTTATCCCCGCTGCATAGCTGGGCTAAGGGGTCAAGTTGATAAATCCGCCGGGGAATTATATCCTTGTCATTAAAAATATCTTCACAGATGGTAATCCCCAGTTTCAGGTTTTGGAAAATTACGCTCTGGTCGGCTGAGCCCGGTTCAAAATATCGACTTTCATCAAAAACATCATAGGTGGGCAGCAGTTTTTTATGGCTGGTAAAAATAATTTCGCCATTGTTGAAAAAAACAGCGCTGTTATAGAGTGGTTTGCCCGGAACCGCCTGATTGCGGGTAATGGCTCCGCAGAGCACGGCAATACCGGAACATTGCTTGACCAGTCTGCTCATGGCCTGTTCGTGGGCAAGGATAAATGCTTGATGTTCCAGCAAGTCCTGAGGCGGATAGCCGCAAATGGCAAGTTCCGGGAATATGGCCAGCTCACAGCCTTTATCCCTTGCCTTAAGGGCCAGCCTGCTGATTTTAGCGCAATTTTCCTTAAAGTTGCCGATTATTGGATTTGTCTGGATAAGGGCGATTTTCATTAATCAGGGGAAAATCAGTGGGAATAATTGCCAGGGAGTTAACCGACAGTAAGTAGTCACAAAAATAGCTCTCAATTTCTCGGAGTCGGAGTTTATGTCCTGTTTTTGGTACCAGTTTTTCCAAGACTTGGCTTGAAAAAAAGGCCTTCGGCAGCTCGACTAATGATCGCCTGCAGGCGATATGAGTTTTAAAAATTAAAACAAAAAAGTAACTACTCATGGGGTAAGCGTCATAACTTCGCTAACCCCTGTAATTGTAACTGGTTACAGGGTGCCGTAGATTTTCGTGATCAGGTCGGCGCAGC
>JANTGB010000065.1 GCA_024763115.1 Desulfobulbaceae bacterium
GGGTGCCGTAGATTTTCGTCATCAGACCGGTGCCGCGTATTAGTCATACGTAAACCGGGCTGATGGCGGAAATATGCGGTACCCTGTGAGCAGTTACTATAAAACAAGACATTATTTCTAAATTATCCAGGTCATGAGTTCTTCTCCAAAAGCTTCTCAGACTTCCATAACATATTTAACAAAAAAGATGCAAGAAAGAGATTTGATAAAAATAGATTTCGCTGTTTCATTTTTTATATATATCCAATGCCCTGCCATATATCTCAGACCTGCCGAGATGTAAATCCCCGGCAATATTTTTGACCGCATCACGCAAGGATATCCCATTATCTCGGTACCGGGAAATTATTTCATCAATATCAGCAGTTTCAGGAGCCAACGATTTTTCTCCCGGCTCAACAGCCACCACGCATTCTCCTTTAACGCTTGTCCTCGCCTGCAAAGATGCCAATATGATTGACAGGGGGCCATGGAGAATTTCTTCGTGAATCTTGCTGATTTCCCGGCCTAAAATAATATTTCTTTCTCCCATGATCTGCTGACAATCAATCAGGGTTTTTATAAGACGGCGGGGTGATTCATAAAAAATAAAAGGATGATCCAGCCGGGCCAGTTCGGTCAGCTGCTTTTTCTTTCTGCCTGACTTGCCCGGCAAAAAACCGATAAAGGTAAATTCAGTTGTGGAAAAACCGGCGACGCTCACAAGGGTAGTCAGAGCTGAAGGACCGGGCAGGGGCACAACTTTAATATTATGTTCATGACATTTTTTTACCAATATGGCGCCCGGATCGGAAATTGCCGGAGTTCCGGCATCAGATACCAGGGCTACATTATTACCACTCAGCAGTTCAGCCAGAATTTTTTCGGTCTGCCCGGCTTCCCTGTCCTTATAATAACTGCAAAGGGAAGTTTTGATTCCCAGGTGGGTCAGAAGTTTTCTGGTGTGGCGAGTGTCTTCCGCCGCTATCAGGGATACCTCACCCAGGACACGGATTAACCGTAGGGTGACATCTTCCAGATTGCCGATCGGGGTTGCCGCCACATAGAGAATCCCGCCTGCAGTTTGTGGCCGACGGCTGTTTTTGGCCGGTTTGTGAATCATAGCTTGTTGGTGTCTATCATAAGGGTTATAGCTTTTCAACCGGAAATGAAAGCCTGAAACAGGTTGAGCCTGGTCGGCTTACGCAATCAATAATTCCGCCGCAGCGTTTGGTTAATTTTTTAACCACATAAAGACCAACACCGGGATGATCTTCTTTGGTGGAGAAAAAAGCATTAAAAATCTGCGGATGATGCTCCGGGAGAATACCTGAACCTGAATCAGTAATCTCCACCTTGATATTTTCATTCTCAAGTTTTGTCATAATCTTTATTACAGCTTTGCCGCCGGCCTGCTGCATTGCCTCAAGGCCATTAAGCAGCAGAGGGAAAATAATTTGCCGCATCTCCATACGGCGACTCTTAATCCGGGGAAGATTGTCGGCCAAACTGAGATTTTTTTTTACCTTGTGTTTAAAAAAAGAATCGGCATTAAGAAATTCAAGTTCAACTTCTATAATGGAATTAACTGTTTCATGTCGTTCATCCTGATTATCATATTGGGGAATATTGCCGTAATGGCTGACAATCGACCCGGCCAGAATGACCTTTTCTTTCATCTGCACAACCAGGCTCGTCCGGCTATTCATAAGTTTCTGGAGTTTGAGAAGATTTTTTTTAATTTCCGGCTCCTCGGTCCCGGCCAGCATGTAACGAAGCATGACCTCGGCCTGATTAAACATCATTCCCAGAAGCTCGGCTTGCATGGAAAATGCCTGAGTAACACCATTTAAATTATGAATCGTTCCCCGGAATAATCGACCCAGAGCTGCGTCATGACTCAGGTGCAGACAGACATCCTGCCACTGTTCTATCCGGCGGAGAAGCTCGGTGTCGACCTCGGCTGCCGACTTTTCGTTCTGTTTATTCATGGCAATTATTCAACCGTAACAGTTAAGCTCAATTTTGCTTCATCAATCAGCCAATCGTCCATTGCAAGATTTGCAGCAGCCATGACAACACCTCCTGTTCCGTATATTTAATATTTACGCATTATTTATAATATTTTTCGTTTGTGAAGTAAAGTTGAGTCGGCATCATCAATTTTATGACAACTTTTCAAGAGCAGGACATTAAAAAAATATTCCGCGACCTAACCTGTCAAACACCTGCCTTGTATGTTGAAACTCTAAGGAGGCGTATGGTACAAAAAAACGTAAGCGTGTTCGCCGGCACCTCATCTTTGCCCATTTCGGAGTCTCGTTCCTCGCTTACCTGCCTGCTTGAATAACAGCGAAGCGGTGTCTACCGGTATGCTGCGCAGACACAGGTAAGCGCAGACTCCGAATCTAAGGCACCGGTAAACGCTTAGGGACTTAAATATTGCAAAAATTTACTCCCTGGTAAACGGTTACGAAAAAACAAACTGATCAAATTCATAGATTTCCATAAACACTCCAACCTTCTTGACAATCCTTTTCCTGCAATTATAATTACACATGTATTCGATCTTTCATCATAAAATTAGGTATTTTCATGGAGCTGATAATTATTTATCTTGAGTAACCGCTCACAGGGTGCCGGTGATTTTCGTGATCAGGTCGATACAGCATATCAGTCATACGTTAGCCGGGCGGCCTGCGGAAAGAGGAAATAGTAGACTCCGTTCGGCACCCTGTGAGCATTCAACTAAGATTTATTATTTTGCAGGAGATAATTATGAAGGCAATTTCAGCATTATTAATTACGTTATCACTTTTACTAACAAGCTGTGGAATTCAATCAATTCCTCAAGCTAAAAACGAAATCGAAGCTACCATGGCTGAAGTTACCAACCAATATAAAAGAAGAGCCGACTTAATCCCTAATTTGGTTAATACCGTAAAAGGTTTTGCCGTTCATGAAAAAGAAACTTTGACTGCAGTAGTTGATGCCCGGGCCAAAGCCACTCAAATGAAAATTGATCCGGCTAATTTAAATGCTGCTCAAATGGCAAAATTTCAAGCATCCCAAGGGATGTTATCTCAAGCATTGGGACGTTTGATGGTAGTTGTGGAAAAATATCCTCAATTAAAAGCCGATGCCAATTTCAGAGATCTTCAGGCCCAGCTTGAGGGAACTGAAAACCGAATCACAGTAGCTCGTAATCGTAATATCGAAGCCATTAAAAATTTTAATAATCTGGTAACGGTTCCTCCCACCAGTTGGACCAATTCGATGTTTTATCATTATGAAAAACTCCCGCAATGGACCGTTGAAAAGGAAGAAAAAAAGAAAAACGAAAAAGCTCCTGAAGTAAAATTTTAACATTAAAAGTAACTATTCACAGGGCGCCGATTCTTTTCACGATCAGACCGGCTTAGGTATAACTAATACGCTGCGCCGTCCTGATCGCAAAAAATCTCCGCCACCCTGTAAGCAGTTACAATTACGGTGGTCAGCGAAGTTAGGGCGCTTACCTGTGAGTAGTTACCATGAAAAAACTATTACTATTTTTCTTATTAATTTTCTCATTAAGCACTCCGGCTAAAGGATTTGAAGTTCCCGGACTGAGCGGTCCGGTGGTGGATCAGGCTAAAATGTTATCGGCCCGAACCGAGCGGGAACTTTCTCAGTTAATCAGGCAGGTCTACCAACAAAAAGGCATCCAACTTCAGATAGTAACCCTCAAAAACCTGAGCGGTCTCACCATTGAACAGGCATCAATTAAAATAGTTGACAAATGGCAGTTGGGTGATAAGAAAACAGATAATGGTGTTTTATTACTGGTGGCCCAAAAAGAGCGCAAGGTCAGAATTGAAGTGGGTCAGGGCTTAGAGGGTGATTTACCTGACGCTTACGCCAAAAGAATTATTGCTGAAACTATTATCCCCTTATTTAAAGCCGGTAAATTTGAAGAAGGTATTGTTTGGGGAGCGGTGGATATTATCAAGACCATAAAGCCGGATTTTAAACCGGCTGAATCATATTCAGCCGGAAAAAGAAATACCAGCGGTATTCCAATCAGCAAAATTTTCATTTTTATTATCATAATGATTTTTTCGATTTTTAATCGCATTGGCTTTGGTCGTGGCAGAGGTTTCCGCAGTGGCTTCGGCGGGGTCGGCGGCTTTGGCGGAAGCGGCGGCTTCGGCGGAGGAGGCTGGTCCGGCGGGGGCGGTGGTTTTAGTGGCGGCGGCGCCTCAGGAGGCTGGTGATGAAAGTACCGATTACTAATGAAGAAAGAAAAAAGATCAAAGAAACAATCAGAGAAGTTGAAAAATTAAGTTCAGCGGAATTAGTCCCAATGATTGTCCTGCGATCTTCAACTATCGGTCATGTGCCCTTTGTGATTTTTTTATTTTTTTGGCTTATTATTTTTGCCTTTCACCTGAATACTTATCAAGAAGAATATATCGGCTTTGGGCTTTGGGTTTGGTCGGCATATCTGGCCCTATCATTATTTTTAATGTGGTCAGGCTTTAAGTGTCCCTGGTTGCAACGAGTGCTTACCCCTGAAGGTGATCAGGCCACCCAGGTCAACGAAAGAGCCCAACTGGAGTTTTATCAGTCGAATATCAAAAAAACTGAAGATGCCACCGGGATTTTATTTTTTATATCTTTAATGGAGCATCGAGCAGTGGTACTGGCTGATAAAAAAATAGCAGAAAAATTGCCCAGGGAAACCTGGCAGGGGGTTTGTGATCTAATGATAGCCGGAATAAAAAAGAAAGATCTGGCTGGTGGATTAATAAATGCCTTAAATAAGAGTGGAGAATTACTTCAACCGTTGTTTCCGATAAAACCGGATGATATCAATGAATTACCGAATGAACTAATAATTAAGGAGTAAATAATACCAGCCTGAAAGACCTACACCTTGCTTCAAAAATCCGGTCAAAACTACAGGTGAGAGGGCTGCAGGGCAGAATCTGCGCAGCAACCCTCCCGGCTTCCTTTTCAGGCAAGATAATAGGAATGGAACCATTTTCAACCGCAGCCGGTTCCTGTTCCTTGGCAGCTGCCCCCTGAGCAGTTCTTCTTCACCCTTCTCTTCAGAGTATGCAGCCCCTCACCAGTATAAATCGCTTTCAGGCCTGCCTCAATAAAACCGGACATGGTAACCGGCTTGATGCCGGCTTTTTCAAGTATTTTCTCCGGAGACTCACCCATTTCACTGACCAAAACAGCCCGGCAGTCAAAAAGAAGACGGGTTAAAGCCTGCCAGCGGCCAATCCCGCTTCCAGGCGGAGGCGCAGGGCGTTCCTCAATCAGTTTAAAACCATCTCCATCCTGACCGTAGATATAAAATTTGGTTGTTTCACCCAAATGACGGTTAACCAGCATTCCTTCAAGGCTCGAAACAGCCACATAGGGACGAGGCTTGTTTATCGGGGCGGGCATGGCGGCACAGGCAGTTAAGCAACCCGCCATTTCATTAGATTTATCCTTACCCAGCAGCCCCACTGCATCGGCCCGGCAACGCTTGCAATGACGCATCTGCGGCAAGTACTCCTCGCATTTGTCACGAAGGGCCTCCATAGTCGGTTTGTCCGGCTCGTCAAAATCAGCAAAAGGGGTGCCGGCATTAGGCAACATGGCCATGCAGTTAAAAAGATCTACTCCCATTGAGGCCATTGTTTTTGCCGTTTCCTCGGCATGATGGTCGTTAACGCCTGGAATTGTGATGAAGTTAACCTTCACTGTCACCCCCCGGGCTTTTAATTTTTCAATGGCCTTCATTTGCCGGGCCAGCAGCAGCTCCGCCCCCTGAATATCGCGGTAGACAATATTGCCGTCTCGAACAAAAGAATAGATATTTTTTGTAATCCGAGGGTCAATACCATTTATTGTAACAGTGACATGAGAAACTCCAATGTCTGCAACCTCATCAACATGGGGCGCCAGCCTCAGACCATTACTTGACAGGCAGAGAATTAAGTCCGGATACTGCCGCCTTAACAGCTGCATGGTTCCCAGGGTTTCTTCGGGATTAGCAAAAGGATCACCAGGCCCGGCAATACCCGCTACAGTGATACGTGGCTCGGTTGCCAGCACCTTTTCCATATATGCCAAAGCCTGTTCAGGAGTAAGGATAGTAGATGTAACGCCGGGCCGCGACTCGTTTACACAGTCATATTTTCTATTACAATAATTGCACTTGATATTGCACTTAGGAGCCACCGGCAGATGCACCCGCCCGAATTTGCCTTTTACATCGGCATTAAAACAGGGGTGACGGCTTAGGTCCGGCAGGGATGTATTGATTTTCTTTGTCATGGTGAACTCCGTTTCAATTTTTAAGTTTTTTGTCGTAAATAATACGAAAATAATTACTAAGGAACTTAAGATTCCAAGTCCGCTTCCACTTCAGTGGATTAGTTGATTACATAGTAACTGCCGAGAGTAGTTACATTACATATAGGAATAGCCCACTGGTGAATCACTCTGCTTCCCGGCAATCATGGCATTGACCACCAGGTCGAAAAGGTTCTGGGCGCCGCGATAGCCGATGTGCAGGATGCGCTGACCACCCATCCGGTCATGAATCGGGAAGCCGACACGAATCAGGGGGATCCCAAGTTTTCGGGCCAGGGAATAGCCTTTGGAATGACCAACCAGCAGATCCGGAGCCATTTCTTCAGCCATATCGGCTATGTCGAAAAAGTCCATGCCTTCAAAGACCCGGGGCTGCTCGAGAAGAAGCCCTTGAGTGGCTGCGGCAATTTCATCAGCCAACAGACCGCTTTTACCACCTGAGGCACAAAGCACCGGCGTAACGCCGATTTCGGCCAAAAAGGCAGAGAGCCCCACAACCAGATCTTCTTCGCCATATACAATTGCCCGCTTGCCGGAGACATATTTATGACCGTCCACATAGCTGTCCACGAGGCGACCACGTTCAAGGACGTGTTTCCGTGGAACAGGCCTGCCGCTGATTGCGGCAAGTATATCAAAAAGCCTGTCGCCGGCCGTAATCCCCATGGGTAAGGGCAAACGGCGGCTAATCACTTTAAATCGCTGCTCAAGGATGACACTGCCGCTTTCCACCGGCATTGTGTGGCCGAATTCAAGTGTGGCCATGCCGGCAGACATGTTTTTTATGGCGTTAAGCGGCGTGCCGCCGGCCTGAATTTTTTCGTAGGTACCGGCTGCCGGGCCATCCATGGTCTCAGAGATATCAGGCAGGATAGTGGCACTCATCGCAAAATCAGCGATAATCTCTTTAAGATAACGGATATCCGCCGGAGACACGAAACCGGGCAGAATATTGACTGTATCAGGTTTTTTTTCAGCTTCGGCAACCAAAGTATCCACTACCGACGACACCGCGCCATGAAAACCCTCCATGTGGGTACCAATATAGCTTGGGGTTGAAACCTGTACCATAAGCGGCTTATCGCCTTTGAACTCACGATCATACTCATGAAGTAAGAGGCTGACATCATCACCAATGGTTTCAGTGAGACATGTGGTGGCGATACCGATCAGTTTGGGCTGATATTTTTTGATAACATTAGTCAAACCCATTTTAAGGTTAGGGCCGCCGCCGTAAATCGCATGCTTTTCAGACAGCGATGAAGAGGCAATATCAACTGGCTCATTAAAATGGCTGATAATATAACGGCGCATATAGGTAGCGCAACCCTGGGAACCATGAAGATAGGGAACTGCTCCCTCAATACCTTTAAACGCCAGGGCCGCTCCAAGGGGAGTACAGAGCTTACAGGCATTGGTAGTGGAGATGTAATTCGGCTTCTTGGTCATAATGCACCTCCTACCTCTTTTTTGCAACGTTTCGTAAAGCGCCAGACCGGACTCATCACCGATAAATAAACCTCCTCGACAAAATTGAGCATGCCGGCAAAGCCGGCCAGGGCCTCTTTTCGTTCATGGTTGTGATCGCAGAACCCAACACCCAGCTTGTAGGCAATAGGTCGCTCCTTGACGCCGCCGACAAAGATATCAACTTGTTTTTCTTCAAGAAAACTCGTAAGTTCCAAAGGATTGGTGTCATCGACAATGATGGTGCCGGGATCCGTAATTTCGGCCAGTTCACGGTACTCCTGTTCAGTGCCGGTCTGAGATCCAACCATCACCACATCCATTCCTAATAGGCGAAAGGCCTTGACCAGCGAAAATGCCTTAAAAGAGCCGCCCACATAGATGGCTGCCTTTTTACCGGCCAGCGCTTCCTTATAGAACTCAAGCCTCGGCAGTAAAACTTCAAGCTCTTCCCTGACCAGCTCCGTGGTACGGCGCAGCAGGTCTGCATCCTTAAAATGGTTTGCCACGTCATAAAGGGCCTGGGCCATGTCTTCGACGCCGAAATAGGAAACCCGAATGGATGGAATGTTGTATTCATCCTCCATCATCCGGGCCAGATCCATGGTGGAACCGGAACATTGAACAACATTCAGGGCAGCGCCATGTGACCTCTGGAGATCGGCCACTCGACCATCACCGGTAATATTGGCAACTACTTCAACACCGATACGCTCAAAATAATCGCGGATCATCCAAATCTCACCGGCCAGATTAAAGTCACCGAGGATATTTATTGAATAGGGCGAAATGCCTGTGGTATCACCGGTGCCGATCAAGCGGGCCATGGCATTGCAGGCAGCTGTATAGCCGGCCCGCTTATTGCCTTTAAAGCCCTCGGATTGTACAGGAATCACCGGAATGCCCTTTTCATCCTCCACCTTCTTGCAAACAGCTTCCAGATCGTCACCTATGATGCCGACAATACAGGTGGAGTAGACAAAGGCAGCTTTAGGACTATGGCGGTCAATAAGCTCACGCAAAGCAGCCGTGAGTTTTTTTTCACCGCCGAAAATGACATCCATTTCCTGCAGGTCTGTTGAAAAGGACAGGCGATGCAGCTCCGGCCCGGAGGACAATGCTCCTCGAATGTCCCACGTATAGACCGCACAGCCAATGGGACCATGAACCAAATGCAAGGCGTCGGCAATGGGGTAGAGTACTACCCGGGAGCCGCAGAATACGCAGGCGCGCTGGCTTACTGCTCCGGCCAGGGAATCTTTATTACAGATTAGATTAAAAGGCTCCTCGCCGGTACGATGAATCTGGGCTTGACGTTCTTTAAGTGCAGCTTCCATATCTTTTTACTCTTTTAAAATTTTATCTTGGGTGCAATGTTGAAAATACAAAAAGAGCAATGGCTGTGCCAGAGCGCATATTTTACA
>JANTGB010000066.1 GCA_024763115.1 Desulfobulbaceae bacterium
TATGTTAATATTCAGCTGCGCTTCATCCGGAGTCGGAGTTTATGCCCTGTTTTTAAGGGTGCTTACCTGCACGCGATAAGCCTGTCTTACATAGTATTAATGCTGCGCCGGCCTTATCACGCACAGCTGAAGCACAAGGAGTCTCACTTCGTTCGCTTACCCCTGAACAGGAGCAAAGCGCCGTCATACAGATCGGCGGTAGGGACGGTTTTTCGCCCCTAACTGAATAGTTACGAAAAATTTCTATCATATTACCCTGTAACTGGAGAGTTTTTCCAGGTACACCTTTGATAATCATATTTCCAGTTATTAAGATAATAAAAGGGTCAAGCCGGAAAACGAAAAAATGTTTTCCGGGCATATTTTCGGGCATATACACTCGAAATAAGATGAATGACAATCTTTTCTTCGGCTGTACATTCCTGACTTATTTAATAAGTATCAGCATTTCATTAAACATAAAAATTCTTTCGTGTCAACATCAAGAGTTAATGTAGAACAAAAAAAGTGATAAGGGGGGGGAAACAGTCTGTTTGAGGAAAATTCCGGCGGGTTGGTTGTTTCCGCGATAGCGGTTCAGTTCAACTACCTTGTTTCAATATAACTTTCTGAATTTCTTGTTTTTGTGTAACTACTCATGGGGGTAAGCGCCTCATATGTAATATGTACAAACCTCAATATTTGTAACCGGTTACAGGGTGCAGGTAAACGACCGGAGGGAGACTCCGTAGATTTTCGTGATCAGGCCGGCGCCGCATACTTGTGCTATGCAAGACAGGCTGATCGCGCAGGTAAGCACCCTTAAAAACAGGGCCTAAACTTCGACTCCGAATATGCGGCGCCCTGTGAGCAGTTACGTTTTTGTTACAGCTTTTCAGGAGTAAGGCGCCTAATTAAAAATATAATGAAATTAAAACTAATAATCTTTCTCACTCTTTTGTGCTTCGGGCTGTTCCCTCTGGCCGCCTCAATTATTACCAATCTTCCTTATGTTGTCAAAAAATTAACTGAATTATCAACAAGGGAAGATTTGAATTCTTTAAAAATCGACACCATTTTTTTAGAAAAAAAAACTGAGACCTGGAAAAAAGAAATAGAATTTTTGAGTTCTATGCCCGGCACCAGAGGTATTTGCGCTCCTGATAAATCAAAAGATCAAATTGTCGTGGCATACCCACAACTGGTCAAAACCTTTTTTAAGACAATGCAGAACTGGTTTAAGCTGGATCCGGATATTCAAAGCCTGACAATTATCAACTTGAACGGCCGGGAAATATTTAAAATTATGCGCCGGGACAAGAAACTTGAAATTGTCCCGAACAGTAAACTTAATAATTCTCAGTCCCGGCCTTTCCGGCGGAAGTTAACCGCCCCCGGTACAAAATCGATCATTGTCGGTAATCTGTTTTCTGAAAATAAATCAGGTCTGGATACAATTTTTCAGCTCGCAGCGCCTGTAACTACCGGCAGCAACAGCCGAGCCGGTTTTTTACTTTTGACCTTTAATATTAATAAGATGTTTAACAGTCTCGGTGAAATTCGAGTTGTTGACGGCAATGGTAATTATCTGCAAAGTCAGGGACTTTCTACTGCTGAGGCCGGGCCGCATGGCTCGGCCCTGGCTGAATACCCCTGTCCGGCAAAATTTTTTCAAAATATTGAACCCGGAATCTGCGCCGATAAATCACAGCAAAAAATAGCCTGGCAGCCGTTTTTAATGCCCGGCCTGGAAAAACCTCTCTGGTTGGGACGGCCGATTCAACGCAATTATACCGAAGAATTCCTGTCTCATTTTCGCCTGCGAGCCCTGATAATTATTTTAACCCTTATCACCATCGTCATCTTGCTGGCCCGTTTTATTGCCATGAAAGGAGCCAGGCTAAAAGAAGAGCTGACAAGCGGCCTGCACACCATACTAAAAACTGAACAACCTATTGAATTTAAATGGAAACTTTCTAAAGAAATCCGTGAACTGGGCCGGGATTTGACCACCCTTGTCCGCCAGTATAGTGCTGCCTGCCTGAATCGCAGGGAGGCGGAAAGCAGGCTTAATACCCTGTTGCAGCAACATGAGCTGATTTTTTCTTCCATGGCTGAAGGTGTTATCGGGATTGATCTTGAGGCCCGGATAATCTTTATTAATCCGGCAGCGGAAATTATGACCGGCAGTCAGGCCGGGGAAATAATCGGCGCTGCCGGTCAATATCTTATCCGCTCCGAAGACAATACCGACCTGACCCACACCTGCCCTTTACTCCTGACCAGTCAAGACGGAGTTATCAGAGAAGGAAATGATGTTGTTTTTCAGCATCGGAACGGTGCGGAATTTCCGGCTGAATATCATGTGGCTCCTCTCTATAATGATGATCATGTGTTGATCGGCGCGGCAATAACCTTCAGGGATATTACAGACAGAAAAGAAGCGGAAGAAAAACTGGCCGAATATCATGATAATCTTGAAACCCAGGTCAGAGAAAGAACGAAAAAACATAATGAGGTTATTTCCATGTTAAAAGATGAAATAACCAGACGACGGAAAATTGAGCAGGAACTGCAGGAGGCCAAGGAAAAAGCCGAGTCAGCCAGCCGGAGTAAGAGTGAATTCCTGGCAAATATGAGCCATGAAATCCGCACCCCGATGAATGGCATTCTGGGCATGGCCGCCCTGCTCAATAATCTTGATCTTGACCCCAAGGTTCACGAGCACGTTGCGATTATAAAATCATCTGCGGATTCCCTGTTACGTTTAATTAATGATATTCTAGATATTTCCAAAATAGAGGCCGGTCATCTTGATATTGAATTTATCTGTTTCAGCCTCCATGAAACCCTGGAAGGACTGTTGGAAAATTTTCATAAACAGGCGGCGGAAAAAAGCATCAGGCTTACCTTTGTGCCGGCGGATGATCTTCCTGATGCCGTGGTGGGCGACCCCCTGCGGCTGGAACAGGTTTTGATCAACCTGGTGAATAACGCCCTTAAATTTACTAAAGCCGGAAAAATTACTATTGCGGCGGACACTGAACTGCAGGATGACAATACGATAAAATTAAAATTTGCTGTCTCCGATACCGGAATAGGGATCAGGCAGGATGCTGTCCCTTATCTTTTTGATGTTTTTACTCAGGCCGACGGCTCCATCACCCGGAAATACGGGGGAACCGGCCTGGGCCTTGCCATCAGCAAAAAACTGGTGGAAATGATGGGAGGAAAAATTTCGGTGGCCGGCGAATATGGCCGGGGCACTACCTTCAGTTTTTCCGTTGTGTTTGGTTTGCAGCCGGAAGAACTGCTTTTTCCCGACGGCAGAGTCGCCGACATCGAGGGGCTTAAGGTTTTGGTTGTGGACGGCAATAAATGTATCCTGACCCTGATGCGTAACATGCTTGTGTCGCTCGGCCTTAAGGCGCAAACCGCCGGAACCATAGAAACAGCTCTGAAACTTTTAACCGCTGAAGCTAAACCCGATCCCTTTGATCTGCTTTTTATCGACTTGAAGATGACTGATGGTTATGGAGATACCCTGGTTCGGCAGATTCGCAGTGACCCGTTTTTTGGTAAAATCCCGATAATAATGCTGGCAAAAGCCGGGGCCGGGCAGGAAATAAACAGGTCATTACGGGCCGGGGCCGACACTGTCCTGCCCAAGCCGGTTAAACGCTCGCTCCTCTTGGAAACAATTTTCAATGTGCTTAAACTTGAGGCAAATACTATCCCGATGATTAACACTGCCTGTGAATTTGACCGGGATGAACTATATAATTTCAGCGGTGTTCGCATCCTGCTGGTTGAAGACAACATAATCAACCAAAAGGTGGCAGAGGAAATTATCAAAACATGGGGTATTGAGGTTACATCCGTTGCTAACGGCCTGGAAGCCCTACAGACCATAACTCCTGATTTTGACGCGATTCTGATGGATATTCAAATGCCGGAAATGGATGGTCTGGAAACAACCAGGCGGTTGCGTGCCCAGCACCGATATGCCCGGGTGCCGATTATCGCCATGACCGCTCATGCCATGGAAGGAGATCGGGAAATGTGTATTGAGGCCGGGCTTGATGATTATATTTCCAAACCCATTGAACCGGAAGTCCTGGCTGAAACCCTGCGCCGCTGGATTATAGTTCGTACTCCCCGCCCCGGCAGAAAAGAGATTAAACGGCTTACCGCAACAGCAGCCCCGTTCCCGCAAATCCCTGGAGTCGACATATCCCAGGGCCTGACAAGGCTTAACAACAACGCCGGCCTGTACAAAGAATTATTACTGGACTTTGCCGAGGATTATAAGCACGCAGCTGCTGAGATAAAAAACTCACTGGCTGCCGGCGACCGGGCAATTGCCAAAAAACTCTGCCATACCGTTAAGGGGAGCAGCGGCAATCTTTCGGCCCTGGAACTGGAGCAGGCAGCCCTGCGCCTTGAACAGGCAATAGCCACGGAACAGGCTGACAAGATTGACGAAGTGCTGACGGAATTCACCAATGCCCTTACCCAGGTTATCGATTCAATTGCCAGGCTGGAAAAAAATAAAATAAATCCTGCCATGCCGGTTAAGGAAGCTGACAGTGATATCGACCCCAGCGAGGATCTGCTTCGCCTTGAACTTTATCTGGCGGAAAAAGACCTGAAGGCTGAGGAATATTTTAAGTCAATAAAAAAATTTCTTAATTATTCCTGCCTGAAAAAAGATCTGCAGGCGCTGGAGACGACAATCAATCGCCTGCAATTTACCGAAGCCGGAAAAATTATCAGGGAAATGATTGACAAGTTAGCGGCGGGATGTTGACGAGATAAGCTCTCTTCAGCTTTTCCCTGCTCTGCTTTCTGCGGCACAGCTCATCAGTATCCTGGTATATTCCTCTCTGGGAGAGGAAAATATTTCATGGGCCGGGCCGGATTCAATTACCCGGCCATCCTTCATCACCGCCACTTCGTCGGCCAGAGCCCGGACAACCTGGAGATCATGAGAAATAAAAAGATAGGTTATATTGTATTTCTGCTGTAATTCCTGGAGAAGCTCAATTATCTGGGCCTGAATGGTCATATCCAGCGCGCTGGTCGGTTCATCAAGGACAATGAATTTCGGCTTAAGGCAGATTGCCCTGGCAATGGCAATGCGCTGGCGCTGGCCCCCGGAAAATTCGTGGGGATAGCGCTGGTCCATATCAGCCTCAAGCCCCACCTCAATCAGACTTTCTCTGACCATCTCAATTCGTTCATGGCGATTTTTGCCGATATTATGCGCTTCAAGCCCCTCGCCGATAATCCGGGCAATGGTCAGCCGGGGTGACAGAGAGGAAAAAGGATCCTGAAAGACCACCTGCAGTTCCCGGCGTAAAGGTCGCATCCGCCGGTTGTTGAGCTTAAGCAGGTCGCACCCCTGATAATCAATCCTGCCCCGGCAGTTGTTGAGCCGCAGCAGACACATGCCCAGGGTACTCTTGCCTGAGCCTGATTCACCGACAATGCCGTATGTCATGCCCTCGCCAATGGTGAGACTTATCCCGTCAACCGCCTTGATTTCACCGATTTTGCGTTTAAAGAACCCCTTTTTAATCGGAAAATAACATTTAAGATCGCGAATTTTGATCAAAGTTGCCGCTTTACTCTTTACCGGAGGTTCGCCGTGGGGAACGCTGTTTAAAAGATGACGGGTGTAAGGATGGGCAGGGTCGGCAAATATTTCTGCGGTTCGGCCATGTTCAACAATTGTTCCCTGGGTCATGATGTAGACCTGTTCGGCAATATGGCCCACCATATTCAGGTCATGGGTAATAAGCAGCACCGCCATTTTGAACTCCTTCTGCAATTCAGCCAGCAGTTTGAGAATCCGGGACTGGATGGTAACGTCAAGGGCGGTTGTCGGTTCATCGGCAATGAGCAGGTCGGGGCGGCAGGCCAGGGCCATGGCAATCATTATTCTCTGGCGCTGGCCCCCGGACAACTGGTGAGGGAAACTTGCCATCCTGCTTTCCGGATCAGGAATCATGGTACGGGCCAGCAGTTTAATCGCCTGCTGCCCGGCCTTTTCCCGGCTCAACCCCTGGTGGAGCATCAGCGGTTCAATTATCTGGCTGCCGATAGGATAAACCGGGTTAAGCGAGGTCATGGGTTCCTGGAAGATCATGGCAATGCGGTTGCCCCTGATCCGGCGCAGTTCGGCTTCCGGCTCAGTCAGCAGATTTTTGCCGTTAAAAAGTACCTCGCCCGTGCAGCTTACCGTATCCTGTTCATGGAGGCCGAGAATAGAAAGGGCGGTAATGGATTTCCCGGAGCCTGATTCTCCCACCAGGGCCACGGTTTCCGAAGGGCCGATTTCAAGATTAACCTTGTCCAGCAGCCGTTTTACCCCCTCATCGGTCTGGAAGTCGGCGCAGAGATTATTTATTTTCAGCATAACAATCCTTACCTCTTCCGGGGATCAAAGGTCTCGCGCAGGGCCTCGCCGATAAAAATCAACAGGATCAGGGTACCGACCAGGACAATAAAAGTACTTAACGACAGCCACCAGGCATCAATATTACTCTTGCCCTGGGCCAGCAGCTCTCCCAGGCTGGGGGTGGGCGGCGGCACGCCGAGTCCGAGAAAATCCAGGCTGGTCAAGGCCAGGATTGCCCCGGACATGCGGAAGGGCAGAAAGGTGATAACCGGGGTCATACCATTGGGCAGCAGATGGCGGAACATGATTTTAATATTGCCCACTCCCAGGGCTCGGGCTGCCACGACATAATCAAGATTGCGGCTTTTGAGAAATTCAGCCCGGACATAATCGGACAACCCCATCCAGCCGAACATGGAGAGCAGGATAAGCAGAAGGGTTACACTGGGCTTAAATATAGACGAAAAGATAATGAGCAGATATAATTCCGGCATGGCTCCCCATATTTCAATAAAGCGCTGAAAAATTAAATCGGTTCTGCCGCCGAGATACCCCTGGACTGCTCCGGCTATAATGCCCAGCCCCGTACCTATTATGGTCAGGGCCAGGCCGAAGAGGATGGAGAGCCTAAAACCGTAAAGCAGACGGGCCAGCACATCCCGACCCCGGTCGTCGGTACCCAGCAGATTGACCATTGTGGGCGGCGAGGGAAAGGGAACGTCGAGATCGAGGTTTATCGAGGCATAACTATGGGGATTGGGGGGGAACAGGATCATGCCGTTTTGGTTTATTTTTTCAAGAATATACGGATCGCGGTAGTCGGTCTCGGTGGCAAAATCACCTCCGAAGGTAGTTTCAGGATAGACCTGGAGCATGGGAAAATACAGATCACCCCGGTAATAAACAAAATAAGGTTTGTCGTTGCTGACCAGTTCCGCTCCCAGGCTGATGATAAAGATCAGGGAAAAGATGAGCAGGCTGTAATAGCCTCGTTTCCTGGCCTTGAATTTACGCCAGCGTCTCCGGGTCGGACTTTGTTTCATTTTACCTTGCGCTCTTTACCATTAAGATTTTTTATTTTTTACCATGAAGAACATGAAGGACTTGAAGAAATGCTGATAACAAAAAAACTCGTAACTGTCAGCTGCAGTAACTTTATGACCTTCATGCCCTTCATGGTAAAAAATTATTCCCTGCCGTCAAAGGTTATCCGGGGATCAACCAGCACATAGCTGAGATCGGATAGCAGCCGGGAAATAAGGCCCAGAATTGTAAAAAAATAAAGGGTACCGAGCACAACCGGATAATCACGATTCAGGATAGATTCATAGGCCAGAAGGCCCATGCCGTCGAGGGAAAAAATAGTTTCAATCAGCAGGCTGCCGGTAAAAAAGGCAGTGATGAATGAGCCGGGAAAGCCGGTAATAATAGGGATAATGGCATTACGGAAAACATGATGGTACAGAACCTGGTTTTCCGACAACCCCTTGGCCCTGGCAGTCAGCACATACTGTTTGCGGATTTCTTCAAGAAAGCTGTTCTTGGTCAGCATGGTCATTACCGCCAGGCTGCCCACGGTACTTGCGGTTATAGGTAATACCATATGCCAGAGATAGTCAAGAATTTTACTCATCAGGCTGAGCTCGGCCCAGTTATCCGAGACCAGGCCACGCAGGGGAAAGATATTCCAGAAACTGCCGCCGCCGAACAAAACGATAAAGACAATGGCCAGGACAAAGCCGGGAATGGCATAACCCACCAGGATTATTGTGCTGGAAACAACATCAAAACGGGAGCCGTCCCGCACCGCCTTTTTGATCCCTAAGGGAATACAGGTGGAATAAACTATGATAAAAGTCCAGAGACCAAGCGACATTGACACCGGCAGCTTGGAAATTACCAGGTTAACAACGCTCTGATGATGATAATAGCTCTGGCCGAAGTCAAAGACCAGATAGTTTTTCATCATGCTCAGAAAACGGGTGACCGGCGGCTTATCAAAGCCGTACATCGCCTTGATCTGGGCGATTCGCTCGGCATCCAGGCCCTGACTTCCCTGGTAAATTGTCGTGGAGGCGCTGACTTCCCCGGCTCCGGAGGCCCCTTCAAGGTCGGCAATCATCCGTTCCACCGGCCCACCCGGCACAAACTGGGTAACAGTGAAGGTGATGAGCATGATGCCGAACAGGGTCGGAATCATCAACAGTATGCGGCGGAGTATGTAGGCGAACATATCAAAAGTTGGAAATCAAAAGACAGGGGACAGAAAAATTAACATATTGAGTAACCGTTCAGCTGCGCTTCATGAGGAATATTTTTCAAATATACATGGAAACAAGAGTTGTGTAAAAAAATATTTTTCAACAACTAATTGATATTGCAGCATCTTGTTTTTAATGCGTTACAAAAAAATCAGCTATTTAAACAATTTCTGAAAATAATTCTTATGAAGTTGAAATAGGCGCTTACGCCCATTGTCTAAACAATTTTTTGTTTTGATTTTTGGTAAATTCTCCATATGTGGTGGCACCCAACCGTAGGTCTGCTAAAATTTGGACAATTTATATCACGTCATTCCGGCATGTAGTTGGCCGGAGATAAGCGAGGAACGAGACTCCGATCCGGAAAGCTGCTTAATGTCTATAGATTCCGGCCAACTACATGCCGGAATGACGAAGTGAGTGTCAAATTATGG
>JANTGB010000067.1 GCA_024763115.1 Desulfobulbaceae bacterium
CTGCGCCGGTCTGATCACGAAAATCTCCGGCACCCTGCAGGTAAGCGCAGACTCCGAGCAGTTACAAATACTCCAGTTTGCACTCATTAGGCGCTTACCCCATGAGTAGTTACCAAATAGATATGGTAAAAGAAGTAATAATCAAGAATAAGTTCGGTCTCCATGGCCGTCCGGCCTCACTACTGGTGGAAACAGCCAGAAAATTTCAGGCGGATATCCAACTGGGCAAGGATGGAACGGCTGTTGATGCCAAGAGTATCCTGGAAGTTTTATCCATTGCCTGCGGCAAAGGAACGCCGATTGCTATCAGGGCCAGGGGGGTTGACGAGGCCGAAGCAGTCAGATCACTGGCTGATTTAATTGACAACAGGTTTGGTGAAGAATGAGCAGGCCGGCGGATAACAGTATAGAATTATTCGGTCTCAAGGCCTCGCCCGGCATTGTTATGGGCCGGGTTGTTGTAATGGACAATCAGCCGGGATGGCAGCGCCGCCGTCTGGAGCCGGAGGAAATCGCAGACGAAATTATGCGTTTCAAGATTGCTGTTGCCCGTACCGAGCATCAACTGATGGATATTTATGATCAGTTTCTTGAACATCTGGCCGATTATTCCGCCATTATCAACAGTCATATTCTTATTCTTAAAGATGGAATGATTTATAACAGAACCGTAAAAATCATTAAAGATCAACGGATTAACGCTGAATGGGCTCTTGAACAGGCCCTGGAGGATATTGAACGGCGATTTGCTGAACTTAAGGATCTGTATATTCGTGAAAGGTTTGCTGATGTCCGTCAGGTTGGGCATCGTATATTTCGTCTCCTGGCCGGCAAGGAGAAAGAACCGAAGTTTTCCGGCAAGGTTATTCTCGCGGCCCGGGATTTTTCTCCGGAAGATACCCTGCGAATGAATAAGGACATGATTCTCGGCTTTATGACGGAAATGGGCGGAATTACCTCTCATACCGCTATCGTGGCCCGAACCCTGGGAATTCCGGCGGTTATCGGTCTTGATAGATTGACCGATATGGTCAAAACCGGCGATATGGCAATTATCGATGGGGGAACCGGACGGGTATTTTTGCGGCCGGGAGAGGATAAGGTGGCTTTTTACCGAAGTTATCAGACCCGTTATCAACAGCTTGACGAGCAGATTTCCCTTTTTGCCCATTTGCCGGCGGAAACTATTGACGGCCTGAAGATAGAGGTCAGGGCAAACATTGAAATTATAGAAGAATACAGCCAGGCCGTAAAATATGGGGCAATGGGCATAGGTTTGCTGCGCAGTGAGTTTTATTATCTAGGCCGGGAGGAACCGCCTGGAGAAAATTTTCTGGTGGAAATATATTCCAGCCTGGTTGCGGCACTTTCTCCTTATCCCGTAACCATCCGTACCCTTGATCTGGGAGGAGATAAACGACCGGGCCGGTGGCCGGATGAAGAAAATCCGGCCCTGGGGCTTCGGGCTATCCGTTTTTCTCTCCGGGAGAGTAATCTTTTTAAAATTCAGATCCGTGCCTTGTTTCGCGCCGGATTTCATGGAAATCTACGCATTCTGCTGCCGATGATATCATCTCTTGATGAGTTATTGCGGGCAAAAGATATTATTTCCAAGGTAAAGGAAGAACTTGTGGCGGAAGGGCTGCCTTTTGACCATGACGTTCAGCTGGGTATTATGGTTGAAGTGCCGAGCGCCGTGGAAGTGGCTGATGTCCTGGCTCGTGAGGTGGATTTTTTCAGTATCGGCACCAATGATCTTATTCAATACTCCATGGCTGTTGATCGGGCGAATGAAAACGTCAGTTATATGTATGAGCCCCTGCATCCAGCTGTCCTGCGGATGATCAGCCGGGTGGTCAAATGCGGCCATGATAACGGCATCGAGGTGGGACTGTGCGGCGAGATGGCCGGAGATATTACCTTTTTGCCTTTACTCATAGGTCTTGGTATCGACGAATTAAGCGCCCATCCTCTCGTTATTCCCCATATCAAAAAGATAATTCGTAACAGTACGGCGGCCCGGGTAGCGGAAATGACTGAAAAAATTCTTGCCATGAATAGCGCCAATGAAATTCGTAATTATTTATGCGCTTATCTGCCCCTTAATTATTCTGATGAATTCGGGGCCGGCAGCCGTCGAAAGTAATACAACAGAGAAAAGATGTGCTGCGTGAGACGGAATTTATAAAAAATTTGACAAAAGGGCTGAAGTCCGCCGACTCAGCTGATCTGCTCCAGGGCATTGGCGATGACTGCGCGGTTCTGGCCGGGAAAGAATCCGCTGTAACTCTGCTTACTGTTGATACTCTGGTCGAAGGGATTCATTTTGATCCGGTCCGGCATCCGCCGTATCTTCTCGGCCGAAAGGCTGCTGCGGTCAATATAAGCGATATAGCAGCCATGGGAGGTATGCCTCGTTTTGCCCTGCTGTCGGTAGCGGCCCCGGCAAGCTGCGATCAATATTTACTGGATGAATTCATGGCCGGATTCCTGTCCAGGCTTGACGAATCCGCCATGAGCCTTATCGGTGGTGATACGGTAAGCAGCCGGGAGTTGATGTTTTCCGTAACCGTGCTGGGGGAAATGGCCGAAGATGAAATTATCTACCGTTCCGGAGCCCGGCCTGGTGATCTTGTCTGGGTCAGCGGCTTTGTCGGCCAGGCTGCGGCTGGTTTGCAGTTATGCCGCCGGCTGAGCGAAAAACAGGATAAATGGCCGGAGCTGGTTCAAGCCCATCTTGATCCCTCTCCCCAGGTTGAACTTGGCCGGATTCTGGCGGCCGGCGGCCTGGTTAATTCAATGATGGATATTTCCGATGGTATTGCCACTGATCTGGCCCATATTTGTGTTGCTTCCTCGGTGGGAGCGGAAATAGACGCTGATTCTCTGCCCCTCAGCCCGGCCCTTGAAGAAGTGGCGGTTCGATTAAATTTTGATCCTCTGCAACCCGCCCTGCAGGGTGGCGATGATTACCAGCTGCTTTTTACCGCGCCTGCCGCAAACAGCACATTTCTTGAGCAACAGGTCAAAGAACGGTGCGGCCGGGATATTTTTTGTATAGGGAGGATAGTTGCCGGAAAAGGAGTGCAACTACTGACAGGTGACGGCCGGCGCAGAGATATTACTTTTCAGGGTTATGAGCATAATCTATAACATGATATTTAATGTAACTACTCATGGGGTAAGCGCCTAATGAGTGCAAACCTCTGTATTTGTAACTGGTCGGAGTCTCTCCCTTTGGTCGCTTACCTGGAGTCTCCCTCTGGTCGCCTGTCCGCGCCCTGCGGGTAAATGCAGACCCCGAACAGTTATAAACATAGTGGTTGGCGATGTAATCGCTGCCCAGTGAATAATTACTTTTTATGAAAATTACAATACCGAATAATTACTCCGGTCGCATTCTGTCCGTCCCATACTCCAGGGCCTTAAAACAACGCATTGTCGATCTCTGGGCAATGATGCAGGAGCTTGATGACAACAATTTTCCAGCTCTTCTCTATATTTCCGCCTGGAAAAAGGATGAAAAAATTATCTGGTATGAATATATCGGCGCTGAGCTTTCCCTGCTCTTCAACTGTAATTGCCGGGATATGCCTGAATGTTTCCGCAATGCCATTGTCGAAAGGCGGGTTTACAGTTACGGAGAACGGGATTCAGCCAGGATACGGGAAAAAATCCTGACCAGGGAAGAATTGCGCACCGACCTGGGCAGGCTGCGGCGGGAGGCCCAGAAAAGCGGGGCAATGGAAGCCATCTATAAAATGGCGCTGCCCAATGGTGAAATACGCTGGTTTAAAGATCTGGCCCGGCTTGAGCCCCATGATCAGGACGGAATATTTCTTTCTCTCGGCTGCCTGACTGATGTTTCCAAAGAAATGGAGCAAAAGGATCTTCTTCAAAAAATCGGCTACTTTGATGAACTGACCAAATTGCCGAAACGGAAAATAATGCGCCGTATTATGGAAATCTGCCTGGGCCAGTTTGAAAGAAAGCATATTCTTGATTTTTCATTTCTAATGATTGATATCGATCATTTCAAGAAAATCAATGACACCTGGGGCCATCAGGCTGGAGATCATATTCTGTTCGAGCTGGCCCAGCTTATGAAAGCCAACAAACGTAAGGAAGATGAAGTCGGCCGCTATGGCGGAGAAGAATTTTATGCCGTCTGCATAGGCTCACTAAAAAGCGGTATTGATTTTGCCCGGCGTTTGCGGCGAATAATAGAAAATCATGATTTCAGCTATGAAGGACAACAGATTTCTCTGACAATCTCTCTAGGCATTGCCGCAGTTTCCGAACTTGCGGAACAAAGAATAAAATCATTAATCAACCTGGCTGACCAACGGCTGTACCAGGCCAAAAAACAGGGTCGTAACCAGGTGGTGGGAGGAAAACAATGACTTTTGCCGAGACTGTTAAATTTCATGGCCATGCCTGTCCGGGACTGGCCTTTGGCTTTCGGGTTTCCCAGGTTGCTCTGGCGGAAATTTCCCGATCCCGGGATGAAGAACTAATTGCTATTGTTGAGAATAATTCCTGCGCTGTGGATGCAATCCAGGCTATGACCGGCTGCACTTTCGGCAAGGGCAATCTTGTTTTTCATGATTACGGCAAACAGGTTTATACCTTCATCCAGCGGAACAGCGGTGACGCTGTGCGCATTGCCGTTATCTGGCCCGGCCTGCCCGAAGATGAAAAGTCCGGAGAACTATGGGAAAAATTTTCTCAGGGTGATCGTTCCAGTAAAGTTATGGAAACAGTAAAAGCCCGAAAAGCCGCCAAGATGAAGGCCATTCTGGCGGCAGATCCGGATGAGCTTTTTAATGTCACCCATTTGCGGCTTACCGTACCCGACCGGGCCAGGATTTTTCCCAGTCTGCGCTGTTCGGTCTGTAATGAAAAAGTTATGGAGCCCAGGGCGAAAATAATCGATAATCGCGTTTTCTGCATCCCATGTTCTGAAAAAATCAACCCATAATTTCCCTGACTGATTCAGTGTTTAAGTAGATTATGGCAATTAATCACTACCCCCTTGAGTAGCCATGAAAACAAATATGAAACTGATATCCCCTAAGTTGCTGATTTATATAACTACTTTTGCGGCCGTCTTCACATGTTGTCATATGTCTTGTGCCACCTGTTACTCTATCTCCCCCATAGGGCTTCTTTTTCCTGAATATGAAGGCTACACCAGGGCTTACCGGGTGAACGATTATGGTGAAGTAGGCGGTTATTCTTATTCATATGGAAACAACAACTATGGTCATGCTTTTGTCTGGGAGCAGGGACAGGGACTTTATGATCTCGGCACATACGGCGGCGGCATGTCCTATGTCAACGACATGAATAATCGATTGCAGCTTATAGGGTATCAGTCCAACCCGTCTTTGAGCTGGATATGGGACATTGGAAACGGCATGCGGGATTTTTCCGATGTTTCAGGCGCACAGGTAGAATCAGTTGATGCAATTAACAACAGGGGACAAGTGGTGGGCCGGACAACAACGGTTGACGCCTTTCTCTGGAGCCTGGAAGAAGGATTTCAGGAAATTATACCTTTGGGGCAAGGCACGTCTCCCTATGTTACAGGCGTTAATGATTACTCTCAGACTTGTGGTGGTTTCAGCATTGGAGATTATGGCACGCCCCAGCATGCCTTTTTCCGGGATAACGGGACGGGAATGCTGGATCTGGGTACTTTGGATCATCGCAGGTCAAGTTCAGGGACGGATATTAATGATCTGGGACAGGTAGTTGGTCACTCCTGGGACAGAGACGGCAACTCAGGGTGGGATCGATACAACCAAAAGGCATTTCTCTGGGATGAAACAAACGGCATGCAGGCCATAGGCGCCTTTCATGAGGACTATGACAGCTTTGCCCTGGCCGTTAATAACCGGGCAACCGTGGTTGGCTACGGCATAAATGACCAGTGGCGTGATGACCCTTATGCTTTTGTCTGGACGGCAAATGAGGGGTTCCGGGATCTCAGGGAAATGGTTGTAGAAAAAAATCAATGGACACGGCTTGCCAAAGCTGAAGATATCAACCAGGCAAACCAGATTGCGGGATGGGGCTATTCCCAGGGGGAAGCCCTTGGTTTTCTCCTGACTCCGGTCAAAGAGGTTTCTGCGGAACAACCGTTGGAACTTTCCCTGCTTCTGCGCGAACAACTCCTTTTTTCCTGCTGGTGGGAGCCGGCAACGGAGCCATTGGGAGAAAATGAAATTTTCGTTGCTGTTGAATATGATGATGGACAATCCCGACAGATTCTCGGCCTTATTTCCACCCGGCAATCATCAGAGCAATGGCATCAGATATCCCTGGATATTCCATTGGAATTGCAGGGCCGGGCTACGCCTATTCGTTTCCGGATATACGGGGAGTATATAGCTGAACAGCCTGTTCTTTTTTTGAAAGATATCAACGGACTACCCTATACAGCACTTGACGCTGACCGGGATGGCGACTGTGATGGCCTTGATATGGCCGGCTTTGCCGTCCGCTATGATAAGCAGGTGGATTCTGCTGATATAAATCATGATTCATATATTACCGGTGCTGATTTGCAGATGTTTGCCAATCGACTGAGAGCTATATCCCTGTTCCCATAAACAGGCACGAATAAGAAATTGTAACTGCTCACAGGGTGCTGGATTTTCGAAGTCTCGCAGACTCGCTTAGGGCTCACTCAAAAATAAATTAGTAGAGATAAGGTGTAATATGGACATTTAGTGAAGTGATCTAATTGCATAATGTAACCGTTCACCAGGGCACCAAATTTACGATAACCTTCAGTCCTGTAAGTGTTTACCAGTGCCTTAGATTTGTTCGTTCGGAGTCTCGTTCCTCGCTTACCTGTGCCTGCGCAGCATACTTGTGCTATTCGAGAAGGCCCAAACGGGCGAATATGAGGTGCTGGTGAACGCTTACAAATTTATTAAAATTAATCACTGCCCCAGTGAGTGGTTACCTTAGAGAAACATAACGCCGGCTTTAGCTTGCCGTTGCTGAAAAAGCCTGAACTAATGTTTTTTTCTAATGATCATTTTATTGCCCTCGTGACTAAGTTCAAGCTGCTCCAGAAAGGACATGCCAAGGAGCGGACATCTGGGAAAATCATGGGTAGAAATTGCTGCCTGAATATCATGAAGAACAATCTTGCCAATGGATATTTTTTTGATTGTAGCAAGATAGGCTATATCAAATCCAGAGGCGGTTTGCACCCTGATCGGCCTGTTTTTACCATATCTCACTTTTAACTTCTTAGCTGTTGTTTTACTGAGAAAGACCAGACTTGCTCCGGTATCAATGATAAAGTTCGTCTTGCGGCCATTAATTTTGCCCATTGTCCGATAACCGCCAAGCGGATCCGCCCTGATGACTACTTCGTGTTTTTGTGTCTGTTCCCTGGCTGGAGCGTCAGGCTTCTCTATAGATTTAGTCGGTTTATCAAGCCGGCAACTGATAATGACCTCGTTGGGATCAATATCATCGGGTAAGGTTATAATGAATTCATCCCAGGGGAAATCCATGGTATCGCTAAATTCAGTTATCGGTTCGTAAAAATACTCCTCTGAATTAGTGATTGTGCATTGAAGACCAAGCCGGCAGTCTTGCCAGTTTTTTTGAAAATCAAAACCCAGGGTAATATCCTGGCCGTCAATACTCACCTTGGTGGAATAACTACCATAGTCACAGGCAGTAATTGACTGGGGCATTACTAACGACAAAAACGTCAACATGGTTATGCCTGTCAGATAACGTATCATTAAATTAACCTTTTCCGGTTATCCGCTTTACTCAATTTGCTCACTTTGCGGTTTGAGTTAGGGTAACCGTTCACCTGGGCACAAAATTTACGATAACCTTCAGTCCTGTAAGTGTTTACCAGTGCCTTAGATTCGTTCGTTCGGAGTCTCGTTCCTCGCTTACCTGTGCCTGCGAAGCATACTTGTGCTATTCGAGAAGGCCCAAACGGGCGAATATGAGGTGCTGGTGAACGCTTACGAGTTAGGCGGATTCATACACCACGTATGCTGGTAAACGCTTAGAGACTTAAATATTGGAATGATTTACTCCCTCCACACCCTTAAAACTCATAACCGTTAAAAACACCGAAATGTAACTGTTTACAGGGCGCCGGAGATTTTCCTCATCAGTCCGGTGCTGCGTATCAGTTATACGTAAGCCGGGCTGACAGCGAAAAGATTCAGCGCCCTGTGATAAAAACCCTGAGGTTTTCTTCCACTTTAGTGGGTTAGAATAAGCGCCTTGGAGTAACTCGCTGTAAATAGTTTCAAAATTACGTCTCCAGTTTCTTGTTTTTTGTTACAGCTTCTCAGAAGTAAGGCACTGAAATATACAGAATCAATGTCCTTGGCGCAATATGATTTCTTTTCCGGCCGACAGCGTCCGGCCTGACCTGTGGATGAAACACCTTGCTATCCTCTTGGTTATTTTTGTTGCGCAACAAATCCGGAGATGGAAATATGCCCTCTTTCCGCCCTCCTCCGTCCGCGTTCTCCTCAAACCTCGGCAGGCATAAACCGTCCGACCAGCCGGCCAACGGTCAACCCCTGCACCAGAATGGAAAAAGCCATAATAATATAGGTTATGGTGAGGATTGCCGAACGTTGTGGGCCGACGGGCAGAGACAAAGCCAGAGCCACGGAGATACCACCCCGCAAACCGGCCCAGGTCAGGATAACCACTGTGCCCGGCATGTAGCGTCTTTTAAAACCGGTCAACAGGCCGACAGCTCCGCCCACGCTGACCAGACGGGCAAAGAGGACGGCTGGGATAAGCAGGGCTGCGGCTATAAGATAGCGGTTATCATGGGGAATGATGAGAATTTCAAGGCCGATCAATACAAAAAGGACGGCATTAA
>JANTGB010000068.1 GCA_024763115.1 Desulfobulbaceae bacterium
ATAAGCCATCCCGACGGCGATCATTTTAACGGACTGCCCTTTATTCTTGAAAGATTCCACCCCGAAACATTATGGGTGAACGGAGAGCCCGGCAACAAACTGTATAAGTCATTGCTGCGCCAGGCAAAAAAGGCGGGAATCAAGATTAGAATACCTGAAAAAAACTGCATTATCAGTCAACAGGGTGAGAACATGGTGCGCAACCTGACCGGGATGCACAAAACCGGCAAATATCCAAATCTTAATGATAATGACCGGAGTCTGATAATAAAACTTACAACCGCAAAAACAGCAATGCTCTTTCCGGGTGATATTGAAAAAGAGGCGGAAAAAACAGCAGTAGATAACAATTATGACCTTGCCGCTGATATCATGCTTGCCCCGCATCATGGCAGCAAGACCTCAAATTCGGAAATTTTTCTCCGGACTGTTCGCCCCAAAATGGTTATTATTTCCGCAGCAGCCCGCAAATACGGGATATTCCCGGCTAATGAAGTTGTTAAACGTTATTGTAAGCAGAATATTTCTATTTTATCTACCGGCAAAAACGGTACGATTGCCTGTCGGCTCACACCGCAGCAGGTACAGGTAAAAACCTACGCGTCAGTAAAATCAGACGGAGGCTTTTTAAGGAACTGGACAAATTTACCCTTTTCTATACAGTTGGAATAGGCATCTTCAGGAGAAATGCGATTATTCTGTAAATGATCCATTATGGCGTCATCAAGGGTCTGCATGCCGAACTTTTTCCCGGTCTGCATGGCAGAGGGAATCTGGTAAGTCTTGCCTTCACGGATGAGATTACGCACTGCCGGGGTACAGATTAATATTTCAAGGGCAGCGCAGCGTCCCTTGACATCAATCCGTTTAAATAATGTCTGGGAAACTACGGCTTTTAATGCGTCAGCCAGAGTTGAGCGCACCTGGGCCTGTTGACTGGTAGGAAAAATTTCAATTATCCTGTCTACGGTCTTGGCCGCGTTTAAGGTATGCAGGGTGCCGAAGACCAGATGTCCGGTCATGGCCGCCTCCATGGCCAGGGCAATGGTTTCAAGATCACGCATCTCGCCCACCAGGATAATGTCGGGATCTTCACGCAGCGCCCCGCGCAGGGCAGCGGAAAAACTCTCGGTATGAAGACCGACCTCACGATGATTGACAATGGCTTTCTGGCTCTTATGGACAAATTCAATCGGATCTTCAATGGTCAGGATATGATCAGCCCTGGTTTTGTTAGCCTCATCAACAATGGCTGCCAGGGTGGTTGACTTACCGCTGCCGGTGGGGCCGGTTACCAGTACCATGCCTTTAGGCAAACCTGACAGCTTTTTAATAATAGACGGCAACTTTAACTGTTCACAGGTCAGAATATCACTGGGAATTTCTCGAAACACACTGCCTATCCCATATTTCTGTTGAAAAAGGTTGCCACGATAACGTGCCAGGCCGGGAATCTCATAGCCGAAATCAACATCCCCGGTTTCTTCAAACTGTTTCACTTTGTCCTCGGAAACAATTTCATAAAGCATGGCCTTAAGGGTGTCATTTTCCAACGTCTTGTATTTGACTCGTTCCATGTCGCCCCTGATCCTTAATATGGGCTGCTGCCCGGATACCATATGAAGATCTGAAGCACCCTGTTCGTTCATCAACTTAAAAAAAGCGTCAATCTGAGCCATTAAAAATCTCCTTTATCATCAAAAATGTAACCGTTCAGCCGCACTTTATCCGGAGTCGAAGTTTATGCCCTGTTTTTAAGGGTGCTTACCTGCACGCGATAAGTCTGTCTTGCATAGCATTAATGCTGCGCCGCCGGCCTTATCACGCACAGCTAAAGCAACACGGAGTCTCACTTCGTTCGCTTACCCCTGAACAGGAACAAAGCACCGTCATACAGGTCGGTGGTTGAGGCGGTTTTTCGCCCTTACCTGAATAGTTACTCAAAAATTACAATATGTTGTAAAATAAGACAAAACAGTCTACTCTCATTAACTGTAATATAATATCATAAATTTTTTCTAAAACTTAGAGATTTTGTCATTATGTCACTTTTTGATCTTCATATTCACTCTACCTGTTCCGATGGCGCCCTTACCCCGACGGAACTTATTGCCCTTGCCGAGAAATCACGGATACAAACAATTTCCCTGACTGACCATGATACGATTGAAGGGCTTCCCGAGGCATTCAGCCAGGCAAAAAAGAATAAAATTGATATTATTTCCGGGATTGAATTAAGCGCCTCAATTAATTCACGATCCATTCATATTTTAGGTTACGGCCTTGATATTAACAACAGGAATCTGCTTAATGAATTAAAAATCATTCAACAGGCAAGGCAATCAAGAAACTGCGAAATAATCAAAAAATTACAAAATCAAGGTATTGATATCAAAGAAGAAAATCTCCGCCAATATTCACCAAACGGCCAGACGGGACGCCCTCATTTCGCCCATATTCTGCTTGATCGTAATATTGTTAAATCCAACCAGGAGGCCTTTGATCTTTATCTCGGAGTTAACGGGCCGGCCTATGTCCCAAGACAAACCCTGGAAGCGGAAAAAGCCATCAGTATTATCCGAAGGGCGCATGGAGCGGCCGTACTGGCCCACCCATTTACCATTGCCGTTCCCCCAGATGCCCTGGAACCTATAATTAAAGAACTGGTTGGTTTCGGTCTTGCCGGAATTGAGGTCTATTACCCGCAGCACTCTTTGCAGTTTCGTGGCAGGTTAAAGAAAATATGTGACAAGCTTAATCTGCTGGAGACTGCAGGTAGTGACTTTCACAACATCAAACGTTCCGGGACAAGGCTTGGGGCTTTTCACCAAAGTCGGAATGTGCCGCTGAAAATTGTTGCAAAACTAAAAGAATACTTGACAGAGCTCAAAAAATATTCACACTGATAAGTAAGATAGTTATCAAATGACAATACGAAAGGATTGAGGAGAAAAGATGACAGAGGATAGCAATGAACACCATCCTGGTTGTTGATGATGAGCCTAATTATCTCATTGTTCTTTCAGAACTGCTGAAGGAAGAAAATTTTGAGGTTTTCACTGCTGAAAATGGTGAAACGGCTTTGGAAATAATTAAAAATACTGATCTTGATCTTGTCATAACCGATATGCAGATGCCGATTATGAATGGCATGGAACTGCTTAAGGCAATCAAGTCCTTTAACTCCGACCTGCCGGTTATCATGATTACCGCTTACGGAGAAATTGAAAAAGCTGTTGCCGCCATGCAGGCCGGAGCCTTCAACTACTTAGGCAAACCTTTTAAAAACGATGAATTATTAATTAACATAAAAAAAGCCATTGAGCACTATACCCTTATTAAAGAAAATAAATGGTTGAGAAATGAATTTCAGACCAGGTTCGGTTTTGCCAACATGGTGGGCAAAAACAAGAAAATGCTCCAGCTTTACAGCATGATTGAAAAGGTAGCTCCAACCCCGGCATCGGTATTGATTACGGGCGAATCAGGTACAGGCAAGGAGCTGGTTGCCAAGGCGATTCATTTTAACTGCCCAAGGAAAAAACAGCCCTTTATTTCCGTAAATTGCGCCGCCCTGCCGGAGAATCTGCTCGAAAGTGAATTATTCGGCCATGAAAAAGGCGCTTTTACCGGCGCGGTCGCCCTGCGCAAAGGACGCTTTGAACTTGCTGATACCGGTACTCTGTTTCTTGATGAAATTGGCGAAATGGCTATGCCTTTGCAGGCAAAATTATTAAGAATTCTGCAGGAACAGGTGTTTGAACGGGTCGGCGGCAGCAAAGAACTTCATGTTGATGTCCGAATTATCGCTGCAACCAATAAAGATTTAAAACAGGAGGTAACAGAAGGAAAATTCCGCGAAGATCTGTTTTACCGGTTAAACGTCTTGAATCTTCACCTTCCCCCTCTGCGGGAAAGAAAGGATGATATTCCCTTGCTTATTAACCATTTTATAAAAAAATACGCCAAAGAGTTTAACAATCCCAACCTTGACATAAAACCGGAGGTTGTCCGTCTGCTTTCCAGACAGCTATGGAAAGGGAACGTCAGGGAGCTGGAAAATATTATTGAACGGGCCAGTATTCTCTGCAATGATAACTGTATTGAGCTTGCCGATGTCCAACCGGAAAACGAAGAAGAAATTAAACCTCCACCGGTTGAAATCAATTTTGATCCGGAAAAAATGGCAATGGATGACGTCCGTCTGCCTGATATGCTGAGTGCCATTGAAAAAAAATTATTAAAAAAGGCCCTGGAAAAATCCGAAAATGTACAAACCAGGGCTGCCAAGACTCTGGGTATTACCAAAAGTCTGCTCCAATACAAGATGAAAAAATTCGGTTTGCATAAAAAAAATCAAAAGACTTGATTACCAGGCAAGTAATTCGTATAGTTATGAACAACTTAGATACTCCATCAAATTACTACGTCTTTAACATAAAGCAGGAGAAATTCAGTGGAACCGGCAAACATACTTATAATTATTACGACCATCGGCATTATTATCCTGTTGGCTGTTCTGGTCCCCGCTTTAATTCAAATAAAAAAGACGACGGAAAAAACAGAATTTTTTATTGAGCAGCTTTCCGCCGGTTTTGACCCGCTGTTAACCAATATTAAAACCACCAGCACTGAGCTGCAGGAACTTTCTGAAACTCTGCGGGAAAAAATAGAGAAGACAGATAGAATCCTTGATTCAGCCCAGGAGGCCAGTGGCACACTGCTGAAATTAAGCGGCCAAATACAGGAAGCGGCAAATCCGATTATTGCCCGGATTGGCGGAATCACTGCCGGCATTAATGCCTTTAGCACAATATTTAAAATAACTCACAAAAAGGAAAGGAGGTATTTCGATGAGTAGAGACGACAGTTGCAGTTCAACTATTGCGATTTTATCATTTTTGACAGGTACGGTTATCGGGGCCGGGATTGCCCTGCTGGTTACACCGAAAACAGGTGAAGAAACCAGGGAAATGCTGGTTGATTACGGCTACGGCATCAAGAGCAAAGTTTCCGAACTGCCCGACAATCTAAAAGAACGGGCTGAAAAAGCTACAGAACATGGCCGTGATATGATTGAACGAGGTAAAGATCTTATCCATCGCGGCACTGACCTTGTCGGTCAGGGAAAGGGTTATCTTGAAGAAAAAAAAGAAACCTTAAGCGCGGCAATTGAAGCCGGCAAAAAGGCCATGAAGGAAGAAAAAGAACGCCTGTCCGTTGAACTTGAGACAAAAGAGGAATAAAGTTGTTTATTAACCTTTTCCACCCCAGTTCAACTTATTGCGCAGAATATCAAAATAACCTTTAGTTGGTGAACAGACAAGACGCAGCGGTTTCTCCGCCGTAACCACCTCAAGCGTGTCATCGCTTCTCATCGTCCAGGCGGGCTGGCCATCAATAATTACCTGAACCTCCTCAACTGATTCAGTAATTCTGGTGGTCACTCGTCTTTTCCGGGGCAAAAGAATGGGTCGACTTTCCAGCATAAAAGGGCAAATCGGGGTAAGCAGTATTGAGCGTAAACCCGGTTGAACTATGGGACCGCCGGCGGAAAGGTTATAGGCGGTTGAACCGGTGGGTGTGGAAAAAATAACCCCGTCAGCCTTATAGGTTGTAATATATTCACCATCCGCCCAGGTGCTGAGCCGGATCAACCTTTCCAGGGTTCCCCGGCTGGCAATAATCTCGTTTAAAGCAAAACGCCATTCGCTCTCTCTTTGCAAGCCGCATACTCGCGCCTTGAGCATCATGCGTTCTTCAATCCCGCCGGTTCCGGCCAGTAACGATTCAAGAACCTGATAACGTTCAGCAATGGCAACCTCGGTCAAGAAGCCCAGACTGCCAAGATTAATTCCGACCACCGGAATGGCATAATGGGCTGCTTTCTCAGCCACATGAAGCAGGGTGCCGTCCCCGCCCAGGATAACCAGCAGATTCATATCAGGCGTGATTACGTCAAATTCTACCGCAACTGCTCTTTCCGCAAACCAGGCAGACAACTCGTCACCAAGTTGGTCGGCCTTTGACAACCCCCTTTTTTTTATTATTCCAATCCTGGATAGCGCCATTTTTACAAGAGGTTGCCAAGTTCCCGGGAACGAATTGTCGCCGCTTCGACGGCATCCATGATAATCCCCTGGAATCCGGCTTTCTCCATTTTATGGAGTGCGGCGATGGTGGTTCCTCCCGGGGAAGTCACCATGGCCCGCAGGGTTGCCGGATGTTCTTTATTTTCCATGGCCAGTTTGACGGAACCGTAAACCGTCTGAAGGGCCAGGGTTTCCGCGTCATTTCTCGCCAGACCTACCTTAAGTCCGGCATCAATTAACGCCTCGATAAAACTGAAAACATAGGCAGGGCCACTGCCGCTTAAACCGGTTACCGCGTCAAGATAAGTCTCGGCCGTTACCACGCTTTGGCCAACGGCATCAAAAATTCCTTTGGCAATATCCATATCCGGGGCAGTGGCATCCTTACCCGGACTTAAACCCGATGCTCCTGCTAGTACCAGTGCCGGGGTATTCGGCATTACCCGGACAACCCGGCTGTCGGTGCCTGCTAACCCCTTTTCAAGAAAAGATAAAGTTATTCCGGCGGCAATGGAGATAAACAAATGACCCTTGTCGACTTTATCCTTTATGTCGGCAAGAACTGTTCCCATAATTTGCGGCTTAACCGCTAAAATTATGATTTCAGCCTTTAATACAAAATCATTCCGGCCGGAAGCATTAACCCCATACTGTTCATGGAGAAAACTACAACGCTCAGCAACCGGATCAACCACACAAATCTGCTCCGCAGCCACCAGACCGGCCTGGATAATTCCTTTAATAAGGGCCTCGGCCATCCGGCCACCACCAATAAAACCTATATTTTCTACTATTTTCATTTGTTATTTAGCCGTATATGTAAAATTTTAGTAACTGCTCACAGAGCCCGGATATTCGGAGTCTGTGCTTTCCTGTTCGCTTAGGCGCTTAAAACCATTGTCTAAACAATTTTTTGTTTTAATTTTTGGTAACTTCTCCATATATGGTGGCGGCACCCAAACCATAGGTCTGCAGGCGATCATTGTTGAGCTGCCGGAGGCCTCTTTTTTCAAGCCGAGTCTTGGAAAAAGCGTAGGCTCTTAGGAATTATTTCCGTGTTATTTGCGGCAAAAAATCATAACGTAACTACTCATGGGTTAATCGTCATTACTACACTAACCCCTGTAATTGTAACTGCTCTATACGCTCTATCCGGGCAAAAAAAACCCATTAAATGATAATCTCATTTAATGGGCTACTTGTAACTTATGAATTATTAAAAATCAAGCGGAACAGGCAACAGCCTCAGGCAACTCTATTCCGGGAGGCGCCAGATAAGGCAAAATTTTATTACCGGCTGCCCTGGTTGTTGCGGCAACCAGTTCAAAAACACCTTTTTTACTATTTTTCCTGAAAGTAACAAACTCCCAGCATTCCGGGTGGTCGGCTATTGTTTTCAGCAGGGCAAGATGCTGAGTATGTCCAGCCTTGCTGGCAATTACATGCCCCTGAAGAGGACAACCCAGCAGAGCTAAATCACCGAGCAGATCAAGAACCTTATGGCGAACAAATTCATCAGGAAATCGCAGGCCGTCTTTATTTAAAATACCTGATTCGTCAATAACAATGGCATTGTCAAGAGAACCGCCCAGCGCCAGACCATTTTGCCGCAGTTTTTCAACTTCTTCCAGGAACCCAAAGGTTCGGGCTGAGGCTATTTCCTTAATAAAGGAGTCAGGAGTGATCTCAATCGTGTATGACTGATTTTTTATCAAAGGATGGGCAAAGTCAATCCCACAGGTAATTTTTAAACCATCATAGGGTAACATACGAATTTCACTGCCATTCTGCTGCCAGGAAATTTCCTTTTTAATTTTCAAAACCTTTTTTGCGGCCTTCTGTCTTTTACGATCAACCTTATGCAACATGCGGGTAAACGGAGCGGCGCTGCCGTCCATGATAGGGACTTCATTGTTGTTGAGTTCGATGAGTGCGTTATCAATTCCCATCCCATGCAAGGCGGCCATCAGGTGCTCAGTGGTGGAAATCCGGACATTATCCTCGGAAATTGTAGTGGCCAGATAGGTATTGACTACCCGATTTACATATGCCGGAATCGTAACCCTGCAATCAAGGTCGGAACGAACAAAACGAATACCGCTGTCGTCTGGAGCTGGTTTAACAGTAAGCTTTACTCTTTTACCGGAATGCAGTCCTACTCCGGCAAAACTTACCTTTTTTTTAATTGTATATTGTCTGGTTTCCATATTCTCCCAGTAACTACTCACGGGGTCGGCAATTACGTCATCCACAGTATTTGTAACTGTTCGTAGTCTGCGCTTACCTGCCCTCAACTCTGATTATTTAAAAAATTGCTGTTCTTGTTCTCTTGTCAACCTCTTAAGAAAAAGGCTTAGAAATTAATTGTTTTCTTAAAGTTTGCAAAAAGCGAGCCATTTTTGCCAAATCCATAATAAGACAAATTAAATTTGTACAAAATCAAAGAGATATGTTAACAGGAAAGAGAAGAAATCAAGATGGAAAACCAAGCAAAATAGTGTTGCAAAAAACACACACTGAGTTTTTCCTGCTACTGGGAGCAAGACAAAAAAAGGGTGCTTACCTGCCTGCTTGAATAGCGCCAGTATGCTGCGCAGGCACAGATAAGCGAGGAACGAGACCCCGAATGAACAGGTAAGCGCAGACTCCGAATCTCAAGCACTGGTAAACGCTTAGAGACTTAAATATTGCAAAGATTTACTCCCTGGTGGTAACTACTCATGGGGTAAGCGCTATAACTTCGCTAACCCCTGTAATTGTAACTGGTTACAGGGTGCCGTAGATTTTCGTGATCAGGT
>JANTGB010000069.1 GCA_024763115.1 Desulfobulbaceae bacterium
CTGCGGTTGCATGCAATTAGATCACTTCTCTAAATGTCCATATTACACCTTATCTCTACTAATTTATTTTTGAGTGAGCCCTAAGGCACTGGTAAACGATTAAAGACTTAAATATTGCAAAGATTTACACCCTGGTGAACGGTTACTCCGATTGTAAATATCTGGTCGTTTTTGTTCCGGTTGTATATTTATCCTGCCTTAATTTTTTTTTCACTATTTCTAAGTATTTATGTATAATAACCTTGTAACCGTTCAGCAGCGCCCTATCTGTACGCGATCAGTCTGTCTTACATAACGCGAAGTATGCTGCGCCGGCTTTGATCGCGCACACCTGAAGCACTGCTGAACGGTTACAGAGCCGGACAAGAGGCTAAATTTGCTGCCTCCGACGAACTGTTACATAACGTTAATCCCCCAACCCAATTAAAAATTAATATCTGAAAAATTAACATCTGAATTGTTATGCCGAAAAAAATTAATATAACTGATATAATTGCGATGAAATCAGCGGGAGAGAAAATCACCATGCTCACCGCTTATGATGCCGGGTTTGCCCGTCTGCTTGATGGGATGGGTATTGATTTACTGCTGGTAGGTGATTCACTCGGCATGGTTCTGCTGGGGTATGAATCAACCGTGCCCGTGACCATGGAGGAAATGCTTCATCATGCCCGCGCTGTTGCCCGAGGAACTGAAAGGGCTCTGGTTATAGGTGATATGCCGTTTATGTCCTATCAGGTTAGTCCGGAAGAGGCTATAATTAATGGTGGCCGCTTCTTGAAAGAAGCCGGCTGTGATGCAGTAAAACTGGAAGGTGGCTGTGAGGTTGCAGACACAGTCGGCGCCCTTGTTCGGGCCGGGATTCCGGTGATGGGACATATCGGCCTGACTCCCCAGACTGCCGGCCAGCTCGGCGGTTACCGGGTACAGGGCAAGGATGCCGAATCAGCCCGCCGGCTGCTTGCTGATGCCGGGGCCCTGGAAGATGCCGGAGCCTTTGCCGTGGTTCTTGAATGTATCCCTGCTGAGCTGGCCGGGATAATCAGTGAGTCCGTGACTATTCCCACAATCGGTATCGGAGCTGGAGCTCACTGTGATGGCCAGGTGCTGGTAACCCATGATCTACTTGGTGTTTTTGAAAAACCTGTTCCCAGTTTTGTTAAAAAATATATTAATCTTGCTCCGCAGATAAAGGAGGCTGTCGCCTCTTTTGCCTCAGAGGTCAGGGGGGGGGGATATCCTGACGATGAGCATAGTTTTACCATGCGGGTTGATGTAGACAGCCTGCTTGATTAAATATTTACAAAATTAAAAGGATTTATTTATGGATCTGGCTACTGTAATAGGCGTTGTAGGCGGGACGGTACTTCTTCTTGCCTCCATCCTGGTGGGCGGCTCTATTATGTTGTTTATCAATATACCTTCGGTCTTAATTGTCGGGGGTGGTACCTTTGCCACGGTATTGATTCGCTTCGGGCTGCCTGATGTAATTAATGCTATCAAGGTGGCAATGAATGTTTTTTTTACTTCTTTAAGTAATCCGCAGGAGATAATTCAGGAAATTGTTAATCTTGCCAACATAGCCCGGAAAAATGGTTTAATTGTTCTTGAACAGCAACCCATTGAAGATATTTTTTTGAAAAAGGCTATTATGTATTGTGTGGATGGCCATGAAGCAGAATTTATTGAGGAAGTTTTAAAAAAAGAGGTCAGCCTTACGGTTGAAAGGCATGATGTCGGACGGAAAACCTTTGCCGCATTGGGTGACGCGGCTCCGGCATTCGGCATGATCGGCACCCTGGTAGGCCTGGTGCAGATGCTGGCTAATATGGATGACCCAGCTTCAATCGGCCCTTCAATGGCAGTCTGTCTGCTTACCACTCTTTACGGTGCGGTGCTGGCCAATCTTTTCTTTCTGCCCATGGCTGACAAGCTGGCCCTGCGCAGTCAGGAAGAAGAGAGAAATAATAAATTGATTATCGAAGGGGTGCTGGGTATTTTAAAGGGCCTGAATCCCCGGGTTATGGAAGAATTTCTCCAGACATTTCTGGCTCCTAAGGATAGATCAGCAGCTGAGGAATAACAGCGGTATCGTCAGATTTGGGCAATAAAGGGTTGATTAATGGCTGATGACGAATGTAAACAGGAAGAATGTCCGCCCGGAGCCCCGGTATGGATGTGTACATTTGCCGATTTGATGTCGCTGTTGATGTGTTTTTTTATTCTGTTACTTTCTTTTTCCGTAATGGATGCCAAGAAATATAAACAGGTGGCAGGCTCCATGAAAGATGCTTTCGGCGTTCAGAAAGGCAAAATGGCAACCGAGAGTATCACCGGTATGGAAATGATTTCCAGAGAGATGCCGGCAGTGCCGCTTAATGTCCAGTTGCGGGTGGCTAAGTCTGTTCGTGAAGAAATCGACAACGGAGAGATTGAAGCTGAGTATAGTCCTGACGGCCTGATTCTACGGGTTAAGGGGGCTGTAGCTTTTGATTCGGGCCGGTCCAAGATAAAACCCAAATTTAAGACCTTGCTTGATAAGCTGGGCAAGGCAGTCAGTGATATGGATGTTATGGCCGAGGTGAGTGGCCATACCGATAATGTTCCTCTTAAAAAAGGTAAAAGTTCATACTCTTCCAACTGGAGTTTGTCGGCAGCCAGGGCAGTGGCCGTAGTTGAGTATTGGGAGAAAAATTTTAAAATTAAACCCGGCCGCTTGTCGGCGATTGGTTATGCCGACGGAATTCCTCTGGCCTCTAATGATACCCCGGAGGGCCGAGTCCGGAATAGAAGAGTGGAATTTAAGATAAGGCCTGGATTGGCCAATATGGCTTTTGAAGGTATTGAGTTTGAGAAAAAACCGGTCATCAAGTAATGAGGAACAGTGCCATGAGCGCTCAGAAGCCGGGTAAAGAGAGAAGAAAAGCTGTTCGCATCACGGGCCGTAATCTTTTTTCTTATTCCCCCATAACAAAAGAGAAATATGAAGAGATTGCTCAGGATTTTGCCAAGGGTATGCCCCCTTATAATCAGGAAGGATTGATTGATGTGCAAATGTTTGTTAATGCCCAGTCCGCCCTGGCCCGGCTGCGAGAAAAGGATAATGATCTGGCTGACTTCCTTCAGCATTTAGATGCCAAGATTAATCTGATTCTGGCCAAAATGGATGAGGGGAAAACTCTTTTTGATGATCTGGTTCTGCAGGAATTGAATATGAGCGGAGAGGGCCTGGGTTTTATGGTTGATGAACCGCTTGAACCGGAAACAATTTTAGAACTGCATATTATCCTGCTGCCTGATTATTCTTATATATATTGCCTTGGTGAGGTCGTTGACTGCCTGGAAAAAACCGGTCAGGATGGAAAAACAGTATTTCGCATATCCTGCAAGTTTGTTTTGATAATGGATAATGACCGGGAAAATTTAATTCAGCATAATTTTTGTCAGCAGAGGCTGGCGCTGCGAAATCGTAAACGAAAGGATTGATTTTCCAAATTTTATTATGCGAGAAATAACAAGCAAAACAATTACTGCTGCTGTCAGGGAAATTGCCATGGCGGCAGGCTGTGATCTTGAGCCTGATATTCTAGATAATCTTCTTCAGGCCAGGGAGCGGGAAACTTCGCGCCTTGCCGCAAATGTGCTTGATATACTGCTGATTAACGCTGATATCGCCAGCCGGGATAAAATTCCAGTCTGTCAGGATACCGGGGTAGCGGTGATATTTGTTACCATGGGACAGGATGTCAGGATTATCGGCAATCTGGAAGAGGCGATCCAGGAAGGCGTCCGCCTGGGCTATGAGGATGGTTTCTTGCGGAAATCAGTTTGTGACCCCATTACCAGGGTCAACACCATGACCAATACTCCGGCGGTTATTCATCTGGAACTGGTTGCCGGAGACTGTTTTGAGCTGGCAATTATTCCCAAGGGTTGCGGCAGTGAGAACATGAGCGGTCTGACCATGTTGCCGCCTTCGGCCGGGCTGGATGGAATGGTTGATTTTGTCGTGGAAACCGTGGTGGCTGCCGGGCCTAATCCCTGTCCTCCTTTACTGGTGGGAGTCGGCATGGGCGGAACTTTTGAAAAATCTGCTCTGCTGGCCAAAAAATCCCTGCTGCGCCCTCTTGGTGAGCCCAGTCCCCGCCGGGATGTTGCTGAACTTGAAAGGAAAATACTGAATAGAATAAATAAATCGGGTCAGGGGGTTCACGGCCTGGGAGGCTGTAATACCGCCCTTGGTGTCCATATTGAACCTTATCCGGCCCATATTGCCAGTCTGCCGGTGGCGGTTAATATCCAATGCCATGCCCATCGTCATAAGGAGATATCGCTCTGATGTCCATGCTTCGTTCCAACCCGGATTTTTTTGCTGATTTAAAAGAGGTGTCGCTGCCTTTTGCCGCTGGAGATGTCGAAGAACTGCGGGCCGGGGAGCTGGTTGGCTTAACAGGCGTGCTTTATACTGGACGCGACCAGACCCATCGTCGTTTTTTTGATCTGCTGGAACAGGGCAGGGAGCTGCCGGTTGACCTGTCCGGCCAGCTTCTTTATTATGTCGGTCCCAGCCCGGCCCGGCCCGGTCAGGTAATCGGCGCAGCCGGGCCGACAACCAGTTACCGGATGGATGTGTATACTCCTCGCTTGCTGGAACTGGGGCTCAAGGCAACCATGGGCAAGGGCAGGCGGTCTCCTCGGGTCAGGGAGGCAATGGTAAAGTATAAGGGTATATATCTTGCCACAATAGGCGGGGCCGGGGCCTTTTTGTCAAAATGTATCAAGGCTGCGGAACTGGTGGCCTTTGCCGATGCCGGGCCTGAGGCTCTCTTTCGTTTTACCGTGGAAAAATTTCCGGCCGTAGTGATTAATGATACTACGGGTCGGGACTTTTATGAGGAGGTAAAAAATGACAAGCTCGAAAAAAGTTCTGACTCACAATGAAGGTCATAAAAAATATTAAGTTAACAGGCTTATTCCGTATCATTCCAGCGCTTCCTGATAATTTTTTACGAAACCATCGAAAATGGTAAGTATCAATTTCATGGCATCTTGAAAAATTAGTGACTTCTCCATCAACTTCTGCTAAACATCCTTGACCGGAGCATTTATAATTACGGTGGTCAGGGCTCATTCAAAAATAACTTCGCCTTCTCAAGGCGCAATCCGAACATTTAGAAAAGCGATTTTTACGCAATCAGATCATTTCTCTAAATGTCTACCTTATAACTCATCTCTGTAAATTTATTTTTTAGTGGGCCCTAAGGTTAACAAGAATCAAGTAACAGGAATTAAACAGCGGCATAGGACATCCTGATAAAAACATATCCATTTTTCCGTCCTCCGGCGTCTGTTTTTTTGATTTATAAAAAGGAGAAAAGAAATAATATGGCTTTAATCGTCCAGAAATTTGGTGGGACCTCTGTGGCGAATCCAGAGAAGATAAAGGCTGTTGCCGACAGGGTAATGGCTGTCCAGCGCCAGGGTAACCGAATGGTAGTGGTTTTGTCTGCCATGGCAGGTGAGACCAATCGTTTTGTTGATCTGGCCGGACAGATGCAGAAATTGCCTGATCCTCGGGAAATGGATGTCCTGCTGGCCAGCGGAGAACAGGTTACGGTAGCCCTTTGCGCCATGGCTATAAAAGAAGTCGGCAGTGACGCGGTTTCTCTGCTTGGCGATCAGGTTAAAATCCGGACCGACACTTCCCATACCAGAGCCAGAATTGAGAATATTGACACTGAATTGATAAATAAATATCTGGATGAAGGTAAAATTGTCGTGGTTGCCGGTTTTCAGGGAGTAACGGGTAGAAATGATATAACCACTCTGGGGCGGGGTGGCTCGGATACCACTGCCGTAGCGCTGGCCGCAGCTCTTAAAGCAGATAAGTGTGAAATTTTTACTGATGTTGAAGGCGTTTATACCACTGATCCTAATATTCATCCGTCAGCCCGCAAGATTGACCGAATTTCCTATGATGAAATGCTGGAGCTTGCCAGCCTCGGGGCCAAGGTTCTTGATATCCGTTCAGTCGGTTTTGCCAAAAGATATAATGTGCCTGTTCATGTCCGGTCTTCTTTCACAGACACGGAAGGAACATGGGTAGTTGAGGAGGAAGAGGAAATGGAATCCATGCTGGTCTCAGGAGTTACGTATAATAAAAATGAAGCGCGAATTACCATTGCCAAGGTGCCGGATACGCCGGGTATTGCTTCTAAAATTTTTTCTCCCATCTCTGATGCTGAGATTATTGTGGATATGATTATTCAAAATACCAGGGCCGGCGCTCTTACCGACATGACCTTTACCGTGCCCCGGACTGAATATGATCGGGCCATGCAGGTCGTGGAAAAGATAGCAACTGAAGTTGGGGCGGAAAGGGTGGATGGTTCCCGGGAAATAGCCAAGGTTTCCGTAGTTGGGGTGGGGATGCGTAACCATTCCGGTATTGCCACAACTATTTTTCAGGTGTTGGCCCGGGAAGGGATCAATATTTCCATGATCAGCACTTCGGAAATCAAGGTTTCTTGTGTAATTGATGAAAAATATACGGAACTTGCAGTCCGGGCTCTGCATGATGCTTTTGCCCTGGACAAGGAAAATGTAACGGAAATAAGCCATGACTAAACAGGTAACAATTTACGACACCACTCTGCGCGATGGAACCCAGGCGGAAAATTTTACTCTTTCCGTAGAAGATAAAATCAGGGTAAGCCTGAAGCTGGATAAACTGGGAATTGATTTTATCGAAGGAGGCTGGCCTGGAGCAAATCCCGCCTCATCACAATTTTTTAAAGAAATCCGCAGGCATGATCTGCATCATGCTCAGGTGGCCGCTTTCGGCAGCACCAGGAATTTTAAAAATAAGCCGGATGCCGATCCCAATCTTCAGGCTCTGGTAGAGGCAAAAGCGCCGGTAATTACTATTTTCGGCAAGACCTGGGATATCCATGTTACTGATGCCCTGCGGATTGAACTACCGGACAACCTTGAGATTATCGAAGATTCTCTCAGGTTTTTAAGGCCGCATGTCAAGCATCTCTTTTATGATGCCGAACATTTTTTTGACGGATACAAGGGAAACCGGGATTATGCCCTGGCAACTCTTGACCGGGCTGTAGCCGGCGGGGCTGAGTTCCTGGTGCTTTGCGATACCAATGGCGGCACACTTCCCCATGAGTTGATTTCCGTGATCAATGAGGTCAAGAACCACTTCCGGAAACTGGAAAAGAATATTGCTCTGGGAATTCATGCCCACAATGATTCGGAAACCGCAGTAGCTAATTCACTGCTGGCCGTTTCGCTGGGAGCCGGACAGGTGCAGGGCACCATAAACGGCTATGGTGAACGGTGCGGTAATGCCAATCTGACCTCGATTATTCCGGCCCTGGCCTTGAAAATGGGTTATGATTTCGCCGCAGCCCATGAACTGGAAAATCTAAGCGAAACAGCCCGCTATATTAACGAACTGGCCAATCTGCCCCATAACCGTTATCAGCCTTATATAGGTGCTTCGGCCTTTGCCCATAAGGGCGGCATTCATGTTGCCGCAGTCAAACGCAATCCCCTGACTTATGAACATATTGAGCCGGAAAAGGTCGGCAATATTCGCCGTATTCTGATTTCCGATCAGTCCGGGCGCAGCAATGTCCTGCATAAAGCTAAAAAATTCGGTATTGATCTGGATAGTAAAGATCCGGTGGTCGCTTCTATTCTTAAGGATCTTAAAAAGCTGGAGACTCAAGGTTTTCAGTATGAAGGAGCCGAGGCATCTTTTGAGCTTTTGATGCGTTCGGCCCTGGGGATCAGGCGACGCTATTTTGACTTGAAGAGTTTTCGGATTATTAATCAGAAAACCGATATGGATAAGCCGCCCCAGGCCGAGGCCACCATCAGGCTCGAGGTAAATGGGGAAATGGTGCATACTGCGGCCCTGGGTGACGGGCCGGTTAATGCCCTGGACAATGCCCTGCGTAAGGCCCTGACCAGATTTTATCCAAATCTTGCTGATATGTGGTTGAATGATTACCGGGTACGGGTTTTGGCTAGTGAGCACGGCACTGGAGCCAAGGTCAGGGTATTGGTGGAATCCTGCGACAAAACCTCGACCTGGGGGACAGTGGGAGTTTCCCACGATATTCTCGAGGCAAGCTGGCAGGCCCTGGTTGACGGTATTTCCTATAAATTAATGAAGGATGCCCAGCAAGACCAGTAATGATGATCTCAGGCCAACTGTATTGCTGGTCCTGGGTTTATTGCTTATCCTGATTGATCTGTTTCAGTTTACGGTGGATAGATGTCCGGGGCGGGCCACTCAAGTGGATAATCATATCTCCCGGTATGGTGATTATAATCCGTCTTCGTCGCCCCAGGCCGATTTTTTATTTTTCCGCCCCATTTCCGTAAATCAGGCGGATAAGGAACTTTTTGCTGATATTCCCGGTATCGGGCCAGGCATCAGTCAGAAGATTGTCGCCCTGCGGCGCAGAAAGAAATCCTTTTCCAGGCTGGAAGAGTTACTTGAAGTAAAAGGTATCGGCCCGAAAAAATTTGCTGCAATTAAAAAATATTGCCGGCTGTGATTCAGGAACCGGAAGACAGATTACAGATAGATGTGGTAATCTGCGACTCAGGCATATTGGTCACTGCTCACAGAGCACCGAACGAAGTCTACGCTTACCCCCTGAGTAGTTACGATAATAGAATATAAACGAACTTTATTGGTAACTACTCATGGGGTAAGCGCTATAACTTCGCTAACCCCTGTAATTGTAACTGGTTACAGGGTGCCGTAGATTTTCGTGATCAGGTCGGCGC
>JANTGB010000070.1 GCA_024763115.1 Desulfobulbaceae bacterium
CAGGATTATTTTGGAAACGGGAACACGCAGAGAATGTCATCTTTCTACGTTCATTAGTTTTGACTGGTAAAATTAAAAATGCTTGCCGGAAAGCATTGGGAATAGTGAGAACTATGTTTGATCTAAACACCATCAATAGCTTGCCTGTGGCTGCTTAAGATGTATCACTTTTTTGTATTGCACCCGACCACAATTAAAATATGCTGACCTCTCCTTAAATTTCCAAAAAAATTATTTTTTCCTTGAAAAATTTTTATTTCTGTTTTTTTTTAATATTCTGTAACTATTCAGGTAGGGGTGAAAAACCGCCCCAACCACTGACCTGTATAACGGTGCCATGCTCCTGTTCAGAGGTAAGCGAACGAAGTGAGACTCCGTGTGCTTTAGCTGTGTGTGATAAGGCCGGCGCAGCATACTAATACTATGCAAGACAGACTTATCGCGTGCAGGTAAGCACCCTTAAAAACAGGCATAAACTTCGACTCCGGCTGAAGTGCAGCTGAACAGTTACATCGATTTTTCAGTAAAAACAAACATACATACATTGAATGTGCAGTCGTTCAATTCTCAAAATCAGAAGATATTATTATGTCTGGAAATTTTCTTTTTTTGCATGTCAATGAATGGGCCGATTTTGAAACAACTGATGCCCTGCCCCTGTCCCAGGGATATATCCTGGCAAATCTGAAAAAACACGGCTACTCCGGTCATATTATCGGAGAATACAAAAACCGGCCCCTTGCTCCCCATGATTTTCACAATGAATTAAAACGCTTGCGACCTGAGGCCATAGGTTTTTCGGTCTATGAAGAGAACTTCAGGCGGGTGCGGGTCTGGGCGCGGATGGCCAAAAGCCTTGATCCGGGCATTACCGTGGTGCTGGGCGGGCCCCAGGTCACCTTTATGCCGGCCGAGGGCCTGGCGCAGATGGCGGAAGTCGACGTCCTCTGCCGGGGCGAGGGAGAAGAGGTTATGCTTAATATTGCCAGGGCTCTTGATCACGGCAAACCGCTTACTGATGTTGCCGGTATATGCTGCCGCGTAAACGGCTCACTGGTTGAGACCGGAGAATGTCCGGGACTGGAAGAACTTGACAATTTGCCTTCCCCATATCTTGACGACACGATTGACTTCAGGGGAAAAAGCCGGGTGATTCTTCTCTCTTCGCGAGGCTGCGCCTCCTCCTGTACCTTTTGTTATACCCCCAGAGCCTGTGCGCGAAAAGTGCGCTATCATTCCGTTGAGCGTCTTATCGAGGAAATGAAATATCTGCAGAGTCAGGGGGTGAACGACTTCTGGTTTGCCGATCCCAATTTCGCCCAGTCCCGGAAACGACTGGAAACCTTCCTGGAGGCCATTATCAATCGGGTTCCGGGTGCTTCCTTCTGGTGCCAGACCCGTTACAATCTGGTGGATGGAAAACTTCTTGCCCTGCTGAAAAGGGCCGGAGCCCATACCATTGCCTTTGGCCTGGAATCAGCCCATGCCCCGACTCTTAAACGGATCAACAAGAGGCTTGATCTGGAAAAAATGTCCAAGGCGGTCAGCCTTTCCCAGGATGCCGGCATTGATGTTGAGCTCTTTACCCTTTTCGGGCTGCCCGGTGAGTCGATGGAGAATGCCATGAGCACTCTTGATTTTGTTAAACGCAGCAAGGTCAGAGTCGAGGGCAATTCCATTTCTCAGCAGCTCCATGTTTTTTTCGGTACCCCGATCAGTGAAAACCCGGCTGAACACGGCATCAGCGCCTTACCCATGGCAAAACCAGCCTACCGCAGCATTTGCCGGGATTTTCAAACCGATAGCATGAGTGAAGAGGAAATCAGGCAAATGAGCCTGATCTGGCGTCTTAACCGGCAGGATTTTCACGATGATGTAGCCTCAGCCACAAACCTGTTCTCCATTGCCGGCTTTATCACCCGCCACAAAAAATATCTGGACAGCCGGCCGGAAGCGGACATGATGCTTTATAAAATTTACATGGAGCTTGATGAACCAGCTGCCGCCGCAGCCTGTCTTGAACGGCTGGGAAAAAAATTTCAGGGCAATAGCGAAGTGGACGCCCTGCTCACCGGGCCTTTCACCTGCTTTAAGACCAAAAGAAGGGCGATAGCCCACCAGGGATGCAAGGTTATTTTTGACTGCAAGGGGTTGATGCATGGGAGTGTTGTACCTGAAACGGAATGCCGGTTCAGTATAGCTACCCTGGGCAACAGCGTCCTTCTTGCTGATTTTGAAAAGGGGCTGATGGGGATGAAGGCGGGCAGTGCGTCTCAGTTTAATGTGGTCTTTCCTGAAGATTACGGCAACAGCAAACTTGCCGGGCAGCGGCTTGTCTTTCAGGTCTATCTCTATCAGGTGCTGGAGCCGGTAATTTTTGCTTTGCCCGAAGAAATGGGCCTGAAAGCGGCAAAAAACATGTACCGGTTCGACGACCTGATTCACCTGAAAATGTATAATGAAAATCTCTATTACATGGTACTGCGCGACTCAGTTCTGCACAGCTTCAGCGGTAATCTCAACGACATGGTGAGTCTGCTCAATTATTATCTTAAGCTGGGATTCATGGAAAAAGCCATGGACATTGCCTATTCCTTTCCCCGTGAGCCTCTCATCATGGGTCATGTCGGTCGCATCCTGCAGATAAACGGCTTCCCGGAGGAGGCCATTGAATTTCTTCTTTTGGCCGCCGACACCAATGAGGAGATAGAAAACCAGCGAATCAAGGCTCATATTGCCTTAAAGCAGTACCGGGAGGCTGAAGAAGTTGCCGGTGATCCCCGCTTGGCCACCAGCCTGCAGACCATGAACCTGCGGGTTAAACTCGCCTCTCTGCTGGATCTGCCTGTGCCGGAATATCTGCGGCGTCTCGATCTTCTGCTGGACAGTCAAATAAAGATGATGCGGGCCGGAATCTGAGGGGGAATATTTACCTCGGTGGTTGGGGCAGTTTTATACCCCTACCTGAATAGTCATAAAGATTCGTAAGCTTCAATTATAGAAACTCTTTCTTCAGCCTGTCGGAAATCAACTCAATCTGCCCCCTGATACTGCCGTTTCTGGCAATCTGTTCGGTGATGACCCGGACGGAATGAACCACGGTTGAATGATCCCGGTTAAAGGCCCGGCCAATATCGGCCAGCGGCTGTCTGGTGTATTTACGGGCCAGGTACATGGAAATCTGGCGGGGAAAGGCAATAGTTTTTTTTCGCGATTTTGACCGAAGATCGTTAATTGTTACCTTGAACTGACCGGCAATAAAATTACGAATTGCCTCGGCAGTCAAGTCATTCTGGCGGCCAATGATGTTTTTCAGGGTTTCCTTGACTAAAGAGAGGTCAGGCTCGGCTTTAAGTAAGCCGCAATGGGCCTTTAAGCCGACAATCACGCTTTCCACCTGGCGGATATCCCCTTTAACCTGTTCAGCGAGAAAAGTAATCAGCTCTTCATTTAAAGGAAGCTGATAATTTTTTGATTTTCTGTTTATAATTAAAATCCTGGTTAACAGATCAGGAGGATTAATAGTGGTAATCAACCCGGAGGTTAACCGGGAACGGAAAGAAGAGTCAATGTTACTGATTTCCAGTGGCGTTTTTGAGCTGGTAAAAATAATCCGCTTTCTTCTGTCCAGCAGAAAATCTATGATTTCCGCCAGCTCAATCTGAGTCTTGGGCTTGCCGTTAATGGAATGAATGTCGTCAATCAATAGAATATCGCAGTTGTTCTGATATTTTTCCTTAAACTGAGTCATTGTGTTGCCCTGGATAGCTTTGACCATTTCGCCGGTAAGCTGCTGAGCGGTAAGGTAATGAAGCCTGGTGCCGGGGGCGTTATTCAAAATATGATGGGCCACGGCATGGGTAAGATGGCTTTTGCCCAGGCCGGTGCCGGCCTTGATGTAGAGACAAGAGCCTAAAGAGATGTCATTCATGGCCAGGGCCTCGCTGGCACCGTGGGCTACGGCATTACACTCTCCAACCATGAACTCATCAAAGGTATAACGCGGGTGAAGAGCGCGAATGGTGGAATTAACTACGGGCATGGTCGGCAACCGCAATTGCTGCGGTTTGCCGGCGGGAAGAGCTCGGCGCAGAGATGGGTCAACCGTAAATTTAACTTCAATACCATCCAGGCCGGATTTTTTTAAACAATCCTTGATCTGCCCCATATAATTATTGACTATCCATGTGCAGAAAAAATTATCCGGCCCGGCAAGTTCCAGCAGATGTTTGTCCTGATTAACACAGCATAAAGGCTCAATCCACAGCGAAAAAGCGCTGTTTGGCAGCATTTTAGACAATTGTTCTTTAAGGTTCGACCAAATCATTGTGAATATTTCTTTAAGATTTTATAAGTTAATTTTTTAAGCAATTTCTTAACCTCCTCAACATTATGGCATAAGTTGTATAAAAAAAACCCTCCGGCTGTCAAAGACATTTTGAAGCGATTTTTTAAAAAAAAATGTAAAGTTATCAACAGGCTGAAAATCCTTGCCAGATAGACAAAAAGAACAAATACTCCTCTAATTGATTAAAAAAACGTTCTTTTTAAATAATTAATAAAAGGCCTATAATTCTGTAGGGTTATGCGAAAAATCCAGAACATGTTAGTGTTTAAGAAAAAGCTAAAGATTAACTTTTACTCTTCATAGCTCACGTTTCCTATAGTTTCCTCTTTTTTTTATTTTTTATTTTTTAATGTGAATAATTTTTTAGTGGCAGTTAGTCTGGACATGGGCTATAGCTGTTTAAGGACTGCAGATCAGAACAAAAATATATAAGTTATAATGCTCTCATACCGAGAATGGAGGAAAAAGGAAAAATGATAAAACGTTTTTCTATTTCGCTTGATGAAAAATTATTAACTAAATTTGACAACTTCATAAGCCGTCGGCAGTATGTAAACCGCTCTGAAGCCATTCGCGATATGATACGCAAATCTTTTGTCCGGGCTGAATGGGAAAATATCGACAAGGAAGTAATTGGAGTTATCTCTCTGGTTTATGATCATCACCAGCCGCAACTGCAGGAAAGGGTAACGGACTTACAGCATAAGTATCATCATAATATAATCTCCACCACCCATATTCATATGGATCATCATAATTGTCTTGAGGTGATTATTATTCGCGGCAAGTCCCCGGAAGTGCAAAAACTGGCAGAAAAATTAAACGCAATCAGGGGGGTCAAGGATACTCATCTGGCTATGAGCAGTACCGGCGAGGCCCTGGATTAACGTAACCAGTTGACTGTCTGATCTCGATGTCTCGTTTTGCTCGCTTATCGGCTGCGCTCAATCAGACCTGCAATTTTCTAAACAATTTTTTGTTTTAATTTTTAAATCTCAGATCGCCTGCAGGCGATCATTAGTCGAGCTGCCGGAGGCCTCTTTTTTCAAGCCGATTCTTGGAAAAAAGCTCAGGCACTTACCTGGTGAGTAGTTAAGGATTAATCATAATATAACCAACACGCTATCATGAATATCAAAAGAAAGATGAAAAAAAATAAAAAGAACAAAAAACTGGCGGCGCTTAAATCAGAAGAAGCCATGATTGCCGGAATTATTGACGGCAGCCCGGACGCGATAGGTGTTGCCGTGGTCAGACTCGAATGCGGCTGCCGAAAAATGGCAGCACTTGACGAAAATGGAGATCCGGCCAGCAAGGTCATAATTTACCGGGATTCCTCTGAGGAAATATGCACCAAATGTAAGGAAGATAATGGTGATTTCAGCCGGGTGATAGAAGAATTTATCCACTGGACAAAGGATGATATGGAAGAAGATGCCCGGCAGAAAATTCTGGTAAAGGTATTTGGCAGCCACACAGCCCATTAACCTGAGGAGGACTCACTCTTATATTTCTGTAACTGCTCACAGGGCACCGCATATTTCCGCTATCAGCCCGGTTTACGTATGACTATCACTCTTATATTTCTTTGCCGCCGCAACCAGACCGGGAGCCCACTGCGGGGTACCCACTGCGTGAATATGAGTATAAAGAGCCAGGACGTTTTTATAAACCAGGCCATCTCTCTTGCAGCAGAAGCCTACTCCGCGCTCCATGTCCAGGGCCAGGTTCTCGCTGGAGCCGGCCCAGTTTTCAATCTTGCTGTAGCGGAACTCATGGCCCTTTATTTCAGTGCCGACCGGATAAAAAGGATTATCGTTATCAGCCTTCAACACTGTGTAACCATGGGCCTGGGGTTTTTTCTTCAGGCTGAAGGTTACCGGAAAAATACCCACCAGCGGAAACTCCCGGCCTTCAATATTCATTCTTTCCCCCAGGTAAATCAAGCCGCCGCATTCAGCATAGACAGGCAGGCCATGGTCAGCCATTTCCTTAATGGAACGACGGAATGACACATTGGCAGCCAGCTGATGGACATTGGTTTCCGGAAATCCGCCGCCAATATAAAGCCCGTCAATATCAGGCAGTTTCTCTGCGGTCAGGGAATTGATCTCAACAAGTTTTGCCCCGGCTTCCTGCAGAGCCGCAAAATTTTCCGGATAATAAAACTGAAAAGCCGCGTCACGCAGGATACCGATCCGCACTTCTGCTGCTGAGGATTTCAACTTAAAGGCTGACTTTACCTCATGGACAGGCTCCATTACTGCCAGAATCCGATCTATATCGAGGCTGTCGGCGGCAATACGGGCCAGGGTTGCCACTGCCTCTTCCGCCCCTTCATATTCCTGAAAAGGTGTTACCCCCAGATGTCGCATGGGGAAGATATCCCTTTTCATCCGCCGTACTGCCCCCAGCACCGGAATTGAGGTATATTTTTCAATAGCCTGGCGGACAATGGCTTCATGACGGCTGGTGCCTGTCCGGTTTAAAATAACGCCGCAAATTGCCACATCAGGCTCAAGTTTCCGACAGCCCAGAACCATGGCAGCGACCGTGCGGGTCGTCTTGGTACAGTCAACCACCAGCAGTACCGGCAACCCCAGCCGGCGGGAAAGTTCAGCAGTACTGAATGAGCCTGATACGTCAACTCCATCGTAAAGGCCGCGATTGCCCTCAATCAGACAGATTTCCGCGCCGGCAGAGCGCTGGTGAAAAGATTGCAAAAGCGCCTCTGTCGGCATCAAATAGGGATCAAGGTTATAGCAGGGCTGGCGGGCTGCCAGCTGAAGCCAGCCCGCGTCAATATAATCCGGCCCCTTTTTAAAGGGATAAACCTTATATTGTTGCGCGGTCAGGCAGGCGGCCAGGCCGACAGCCACAACACTTTTGCCGGAACCACCACCCATGCCGGCAACGATAATTCCCCTGGGGCCGGGAGCTTTATTTTCTTGTTTTTGTAAATTCATATTGTTACTACTCATGGGGTAAGCGTCTAAGCTCGACAATGATCGCCTGCAGACAGGTTCCTAACGGGCTCACGCATAAAGCTTAAGTCTCTGCAGGAGCCTGACTGCAGGCGATCATATATTCAATGTAACTACTCATGGGGTAAGCACCTAATGATTGCAAATCTCAGTATTTGTAACTGTTTAATATTATATTCGTAGAGCGATATGCGCAAATATCTACCTGGTAAAAATAAGGTTATTTAAGCAAAGCCTTGAAATTCAACCTAGTCATGATTACATTCAACTTTCACAAAAAATAACTGCTCACTGGGTTGCACATATTCGGAGTCGAAGTTTACGTAACTTCTCCAAAGCTGCTTCGCCGCTCTGCGTCATAAAAAATCAAGCGCGGAGTACCGATGGTTACGCAACACCGCAGAGCGGTGTTGCGAGAGAGAACGTACGATTTTTTTATTTTCCACCACTTTTGAAGGTGTAGGGTGCAGACCATGCACCAAAAATGATGCCGGAGCCGGAAATGGTGCGTGATACGCACCCTACGCATCTCCTGCAGAGGCCCCTGGTTTCCAGCAAAAGCCCGTAGGAGCCTGCCTGCAGGCGAACATTAGTCGAGCTGCCGGAGGCCTCTTTTTTCAAGCCGAGTCTTGGAAAAAGCGGAGGATGCTTAGTCCATGAGTACTTACCATAAAAATAAATTGACGATTAATATACCCCCTGAACCCTGTATCACAAAATCTAAAATAACTAAAAAACTTTATTCGAGGATATTTTAATGACAGAACCCCGGTTAAAAGAAGATCTGAACAAAGTAATAGAAGAACTTGAAGAAAAATGCAAGGAACATCCGAAATCCGTCATGGCTCATCATCACCTGGCCTTGGTCTACCGTAAGGCCGGACGCGCTAATGATGCCATAAAAGAACTGAAGACCTGTATTGAAATTGATGATCAATCAGTTGATTCCTATATAAATCTCGGCGCTATATTTTTTGAGTTGGGTAAGCTTGACGAATCACTGGAGGCAAATAAAAAAGCATTGCTTTACGCGACAAATCCTGCCCAGGCCCACACCAACATCGGCCTGATCATGGCCCAGAAGGGTGATCTTGACCAGGCAATTGATGCCTATACCAAGGCGGTCAGCCATGACCCGAAACTGACTATAGCCTGGATTAATCTGGCTTCAGTCCAAATCGCCGTAGAAAATTTTCCGGAAGCCCTGACAGCTGCCCAAAAGGCAATTGAAATTGATCCTGATTTTCCCATGGCTCACAACAACCTGGCAGTAGCTTATTTTTATAACAATAAATTTGCCGATGCCAAAAAGGAAATCGCCAAGGCTCAGGAACTGGGCTACACTGTTGACCCCAATTTTATTGCAGCGGTTGAGAATGAGGTCTGATCATGGCTAAACAAAATCCTACTAC
>JANTGB010000071.1 GCA_024763115.1 Desulfobulbaceae bacterium
GCTTGCGCTTGTTCGGCGCATGCCCCATACGTAGTTACATAAAAAATTATAATGAGCCTGAAAAAGCTTCAGCAGCATTACTCTTGATGTCTTTTTTCAGATCGTGCTGCCGGAATTCCATACGTTTTTATGTAATCGTTCACCAGCACCTCATCTTCGTCCGTTTGGGCCTTCTCGAATAGCACAAGTATGCTTCGAAGTCCCAAACGAACGAATCTAAGGCACCGGTAAACACTTACAGGACTGAAGATTATCGTAAATTTGGTGCTCTGGTGAACGGTTACGTTTTTATTAAACCGCTCCGGTCGAAACAAATTGGACCACTTCTGATATTTCTCTGCATGAAATCCAGACAATAAAACAGTCCTGAAAAGGATTTAATCGGCAATTGTCAAGTTTGATTAAAACGAAGAGTTAAAATTTATCAATTTATGAAAGCACCAAAAAACAGACGGGTATTTGTTCTCGGCTACGGGGCTGTTACCCCGTTGGGCAAGACCTTTACTCAAACCTGGGAGGCGGCACTGGCTGGACAGTCGGGATTTAGGCGGATAACAAAATGCGAAGTTGCGACCAGAAGCAATATTGTCGGGGAAATTCCCGACTGGAATCCGGCGGAACTTGATTTTGTTGACCGCAAAGAGGCGGCAATCTGGAATGCCGACTATGTTTTTCTCACCATGGAGGTCTGTCGCCGGGCCCTGGCTCATGCCGGGCTGGAAATAAATTCCGATACCGGACCGAAAACCGCCTGTCTTATCGGTTCGGCCTTAAACGGCGTCGATTCATTTCGGATTGCCATGGACAACTACGTCAACAAGAGCCCATTCAAGGTCAGTCCTTATCTGCTGCCCAATTTATGCGCCAATCTGCCGTCCGGTAAGGCGGGAATGCTGCTTGGCTTTACCGGGCCGATATTTTCGCCTCAGGGGGCATGCGCTTCCGGTAATCATGCCATAGCCATGGGCGCCAGGATGATCAGGGATGGTGACTGTGATTTTGTCCTGGCCGGCGGGGTTGAGACCAGTCTGGTACCGGAAATTATCCAGGGTTTTGCCAATATGTCGGCAACCATCAAAGTGGGGCCTGACGATCGCGCCTTTAATGATCCAACCCAGGCTTCCCGGCCTTTCAGTATTGATCGCAGGGGTTTCGTCCTTGCCGAAGGAGCCGGCATAGTTGTCCTCGGGGCTGAAGAACTAGTAAAATCATTGGGGCTTACGGCCCGGGCCGAAGTAATTGGAGTCGGATGGACATCAGATGCCGATCATTTTACCCGACCCAATCCCGAGACCATTATCCGGGCAATAAAGCAGACCATTAATGACGCGGAGATTACCTCGGCGGATATCGGCTCGATTAATGCTCACGGTACCTCTACTCCCACCGGGGACAGCACGGAAATTGAATGTCTGCGCCGGGTGTTCGGCTCCGGCCTGAAAAAAATTCCTATAACCGCCAATAAATCACAAATCGGCCATACCCTTGGCGCCTCGGCAGCCATTGAGGCCGCACTCGGCATTGAAGCAATGAGACAGGGGATGGTGCTGCCCACGGCAAATTATCTTCCTGATCCGCAGTTTGATGATCTGGATATGGTCGGTAATAAGAGCAGAAAGCATAATTATGATTTTTTTCTCTCCAATTCATTTGGCTTTGGCGGCACTAATTGTTGCCTGATTTTTAAAGGTACTGGAGATTAAATGCGGCCTAAGCCTTTTATTCCTGAATTGCTGGAAGCGGATAAACCCTATGTCCGGGATAAAACCAGTGGATTGGTCTGGCACCAGTGTAATATGCGGACGCTGTATGTCGACACTGATCGCTCACAGGTTGTTTATCATGCTAATTACTTTAAATATTTTGAGTTCGGTCGGGCGTCACTCATGCGTCATGCCGCCTATCCCTATCGGAAAATTGAGGAAAGCGGTTATATTTATCCAATTATTAAAGTCGAGGTTAATTATTACGCGCCGCTTTTCTATGATGACATGATGCTCATCCATACCCGGCCGGCAACCATGGAAATGGTAAAACTGCAGTTTGATTATCTCATAACCAGAGAAGATAACGGCGAAATTGTCTGTACCGGTTTTACCAGGCATTGTGCGGTTAATTCCAGCGGGACTCCGGTTGAAATTGATAAAAAAACAACAGAATTATGGCAGACCTTTCCCCGGTAGCTGAAAGTTTTCGCCATCAGGTTGAGATTATTATCCAGCCTTGGTTTCGCGATCATGGGTTTGCCGGAAAAATCATCCTGCCCGCAGTGGAAACTTTGTTGATTATGGGACGGGAAGTGGAGAAAATTCATCGGAATTATAATATCGCTACCATGCTTGATGCCGGGTTCGGCAAATTTCTGCCAATAGGACCCAATGATAAAAAACTGCCGGTTCTGGTTGAGGTTGTCGATGATGATAATGACAAAATCACGGCTAAACTTTTCAGCAGGGTCAGAAAAAAGACCTTTTCCCGCCTTCTGGAGCATGGCCGGGTAACCTTTAAACAAACAGTTCCCCACTCTTTGCCGCCTGTTCCCCGCTTAAATCCATCTGAATCTTTACTTACGGTATCTGCTGAAATAATCTACCGGAAACTTGTCCCGTTCGGCCCTGCCTATCAAAATATTATTGGTGAGCTTAAGCTGACCGACCAGGGCGCCTGGGGGAAGGCCCGGACGCCTTATCTCTCTGTCGCCGACCCGGAAAATTGCGGCTCACCCTTTATTTTTGATGCGGCAATGCACGCGGCCTCTGTATGGGGACAAAGTTTTGCGGATTTTGTCCCCTTTCCTGTCGGGTTTGTCGAGCGGGTGATTACTAAGCCGACCAGGGCCGGAGAGGCGTATGACATCTGCGTTGTTCCCACTGAAATCAAGCCCGGCGAACAGCTTTATAATGTCTGGATTTCCTGTTCCGGCGAACTGTTTGAATACGTGGAAGGGATGAAGATGAGGGATGTGGGTGGAGGTAAACCGCCTACATGATCATTATGTCGTGAGTTTGGAACTTCATCCTTACCTCAACTGATCAGGCTGTTTTAATAACACTTGCTGCGCCGGCCCGATCGAATACAGTTAAAGCGTAAGCGTTCGCCGGCACCTCATCTTCGCCCGTTTGGGCCTTTTCGAATAGCACCAGTATGCTGCGCAGGCACAGGTAAGCGAGGAATGAGACGCCGAATCTAAGGCACTGGTAAACGCTTAAAGACTTAAACATTGCAAAGATTTACTCTCTGGTGAACGGTTACCTACCGTTAAAAGACTTTCACCCCTCGGGGGGGATACTGAAAAGAGTCCTGAGAACCCTTTGTTTTATTCCACTTTAGTGGGTCAGGTTATTGTTTAAGCAGAATAAAACTATGCCGATCCCCGCAGTTTCGTTTGTCTTGACAAGTAGCTAAAAAAAGTATATTGTTCCTTTTTTAAGCGGACATAGCTCAGCTGGTAGAGTACAAGCTTCCCAAGCTTGGTGTCGCGGGTTCGAACCCCGTTGTCCGCTCCAGTATTTGAGTTAGACATCTTTGTGATGTTAATATCCGGCATAATTTTATGCCTTGTTTTTTAATATTAAAGTGGGCTTTGCCCGCTTTTTTTTATGTATAATGCAGGAAAACGAACTAAAGCAGTTAATTGCAGCAATAACGATTCTAGTCCAGCCTGTTGTTGAAGAGTCAGGTCTTGAGCTGGTTGAGGTTCAGTATCGCAGCGAGAATATAGGTTGGGTTTTAAGGTTGATTATCTACAGGTCCGAGGGAGTTACGCTTGATGACTGTAAAATGGTCAGTCGTCAGGTTGGTTATCTTCTTGATATTGAAGATATCATTTCGCAGAAATATCATCTGGAAGTTTCATCGCCCGGGCTTGACCGTCCTTTAAGAAAGGTTAAGGATTATGAACGTAATATCGGGGCAAAAGTAAAAATTAAAGTATGTAATAGTGATGGAGCAAGGACTTTGACCGGGGAAATTATTGCCGTAAAGGGCAATGAAATTGTTCTGGCTTATGAGAACGACCGCGAAGTGTTCAAAATTAGTGAAATTAACAAGTCTAAGTTGGTAATTGAAATATAAATGTTTCCGCCATAACCGGATTGCTGATATCTTTATTGCAAATTTAATACAATTATTTGACCGGGAAGCGATAATTCCAGGTGGTGAATTTTAATGATTACAGATTTAAAAAGAATAATTGATCAAATAAGTCGGGATAAGGGATTTGACAAGAAGCTGCTGATTGAAGCTATAGAAGAGGCGGTTTATTCTGCCGCAAATAAACGGTATGGCGCTCGTCGTGATATTGATGTGCGATATAATGAAGAGTTTGGTGAGATAGAGCTCTTTCAGTTTCGTACGGTTGTTGAAGAAGTTGAAGATGAACAGACCCAGGTTGACCTTGAAGAAGCTAAGAGTTTAGATCCGGATGTTCAACTTAATGACGAACTTGGCTCTAAAATGGACAATGTTGCCGATCTTGGTCGCATTGCCGCCCAGTCAGCCAAGCAGGTTATTATTCAGAAAATGAAGGATGCTGAGTCCAATGTTATTTATGAGATGTATAAAGACAGGCAGGGAGATATAATTAATGGTATCGTGCAGAGATTTGAGCGGGGCAATATGATTGTCAATCTCGGCAGAACTGATGCCGTCCTGCCGAAAGCGGAACAGATGCCGCGTCGTTCATTTCGGCAAGGTGATAGAATTAGGGCATACCTGTTGGAAGTACGGCAAACCGTTCATGAGCCCCAGCTGATTTTAAGTCGTAAATGTGATGAATTTCTGATTAAGCTTTTTACAGTTGAAGTACCTGAAATTTCAGAAGGTATCGTAAAAATTATTAAAGCCTGCCGGGAACCGGGAGCCAGGGCCAAAATTGCCGTGTTGTCCACTGAGCCGGATGTCGATCCTGTCGGGGCATGTGTCGGCATGAAGGGTTCACGGGTGCAAAATGTTGTTCAGGAACTGCAGGGTGAAAAAATTGATATTGTTCCATGGAGCCCTGACCCGGCCAAATATGTTTCAAACGCCCTGGCCCCGGCGCAGATTTCGCTCGTTGTTGTTGATGAAGATAAAAAAACTTTGCTGGTTATAGTTCCTGATGACCAGTTGTCACTTGCAATAGGACGAGGTGGACAGAATGTCCGTCTGGCATCTCAACTTCTTGGCTGGCGTATTGATGTCAAGAGTGAGACCAAGTATGGAAAAATGATGGAGGAAGGTTTTCAGACTTTGGTTGCTCTTCCGGGAATTAATGATAAGTTGGCGGAAAAGCTTTATGATGCCGGCCTGTCGTCGGCAGCGGATATTGTTGATTCAACCCCGGAGGAGCTTTGTGGAATTATCGATGATTACGATGAGGATATGGCTGCTATGCTTATTTCCTCAGCTGAATCATGGCTTGATAATCAGGAGTCCGGGCAGGATGCTTCTGTGGATTTGCCTTTTGATGATGAGAAGCAGGTGTCGGGAACGATTGATGAAAAAGTAGAAGATAATACCCCGGCTCAAGCTCCTGTTGCCCATGATGATGGCGAGGATAATGGCTGAGCCGGTACGAACATGCCTGGGGTGTGGTAAAAAAAAATTCAAGAAAAATTTATTGCGTTTTGTTCTGGAAGGAAATGAGGTTGTACTGGATCATGAAGCAATAGCGTTGGGACGCGGCGCTTATTGTTGCCTTGATAAAAATTGTCTCAGGTTTTTCCTGCGGAATAAAAAAAAAGCATCACAAGCTTTACGGGTAGAAATTGCAGGATTCAGAGTTGAGTTGGCGTCAATTTTCAGGAGTAAGGAATGAGGAAAATCAGGGTATACGAGTTGGCTAAAGAAGCCGGTATGGATAGTAAGGAGCTGGCGGCTAAACTCATAGAATTGGGCTATAATATTAAAGCCTATAATTCCACTCTAGATGAGGAAACAGCCAATAAGGTCAGGAATGAGTTTAAGATTATTAAAACAACTGTTCAGGAAAAACGTATCCAGGCAAAGGGAAGGACAACTATTATCCGTCGTCGGAAGAAAGTGATGGAACCTGAAGCAAAGGAGCAGGTTGGCGAAATTGTCGACAAAAATCCGGAGCTGACGACCAGGGAAGAGGCTGTTGTTAAAAGTAAGGCTGAACCTGCTGAAATTTCGTTGAAAAAGGAAAGTAAATCAGCCAAGCCACTAAAGCCGGCTGGAAAAAGTGAGAAAAAGGATGAGAGTGCCGTTTCGGAAGCAGAACAGAAAATAGAGAAAATTCCAGTAGTAAAAAAATCTAAAAAGTCTGCAGAACCGGTAGAGACCGCAGAGGTGAAAGAGCCGGTAAAAACGGAACCTGAGAAGATAATAAAGCCGCGCAGGGAGGAGGTAAAACCTGAGCCCGAGGCAGTAGAGTCTGAAGCAGGGGAGGAGAAAAAAGTTTCACCATCTGTAAAGGCGGAGGAGAAGATTTCTCCGGAAGAAAAAAAGAAGATTTTGCCGGAGAAGAAACAGGCAACTGAAAAGGCTGAAAGGCCTAAACCGAAACGTAAAGGTCTGGCTAAAATTATCGGCCAGACTAAATTGCCTATATCTATACCGGAATCACGGGCAAAAAAGAGTTCCAAGCCCAAAAAAAATAAAAAGACGGCTGCTGCGCTGCCGAAGGATAGTGTGCCGACCAGAGGAGAAGCTGCGCCTAAAGGGAAAAAGGCTAAACGTTTTGTCAAGTTTACTCATCAGGATGGCGGGCGATTTAGAAAAGGCGCGAAACGTCGTGGCGGCTCTGATGTTGAAATGGAAGATCTGGCCAGACTGGGAGGCCGGATGGCCGCAGGCGTAAGGATAGGCCGTGGGCCGCGCGGTCATAAAAAGAAACAAAAAGAACTAGTTAAGGAAGTAGCTGAAACCAAGGCTATTAAGAAGCGTATTAAAATTTATGAAACAATCAAAGTCGTAGATCTGGCCCATCGCATGGGAATAAAGGTTAATGAGGTTATTGCCAAGCTTATTGGTCTGGGAGTAATGGCAACCCTTAACCAGGCTCTTGATGAGGATACGGCAACACTGGTTGCCGGCGATTTCGGCTATGAGGTTGAGCAGGGATTTACCGAGGAGCAGTCTGTTGTTGAACTGGATGAGCAGGAAAAAGGTGGAACCGAGCTTCCCAGACCCCCGGTAGTTACAGTTATGGGGCATGTTGATCATGGTAAGACATCAATCCTTGACGCAATTCGGAAAACAGATGTGGCAGCCGGGGAAGCCGGCGGTATTACCCAGCATATCGGTGCTCATTATGTCAGGTCTTCTCATGGTAATTTAGTTTTTCTCGATACTCCGGGCCATGCCGCTTTTACGGAAATGCGCTCCCGTGGGGCTAAAGTTACCGATGTTGTTGTTCTGGTCGTTGCCGCTGATGACGGAGTAATGGATCAGACCCGTGAGGCGATAAATCATGCCCGTGCCGCCGGAGTGCCGATAATGGTGGCTGTGAACAAGATTGACAAGCCGGATGCCGACCCGGCCAGAGTTCAGCGAGAGCTGGCGGAATTGGGGCTGGTTCCCGAAGATTGGGGTGGTGATGTTATTTATTGTGAAACTTCCGCCAAGCAGGGCACGGGGATTGAAGAACTGGTTGAGAATATACTCCTTCAGACTGAGATACTGGAATTAAGGGCGGATCCTGACCGGCGTGCCAAAGGTCGGGTGATTGAGGCCCAGTTACATAAGGGAAGAGGGCCTGTGGCCACAGTAATTGTTCAGCATGGCACGCTGCGGGTAGGTGATGCCTTTGTTGTGGGGCAGTACGCCGGCAAAGTTCGTTCTCTTACCAATGACAAGGGCAAAATTGTCAAAAAGGCCGGCCCCTCGGTGCCGGTGGAAATTCAAGGTTTGAGTGGAGTCCCCCAGGCTGGTGATGAGTTTGTTGTTGTTGCTGACGATAAAATGGCCAAAAGTGTCAGCGCCAGCCGCCGGATTAAAAATCGGGAGGCGGAACTGGGAAGCACCACAAAAATTTCACTTGATAATCTTTTTGAAAAACTGCATGAAGGCGAACTTAAGGAGCTTCGCATTTTGTTACGGGCTGATGTCCAGGGAACCCTGGAAGCATTTGCCAAGGCTCTGAAAAAACTCAGCACCGATGAAATTAAGATTAAAATTCTGCATGAAGGGACCGGGACTATTCTTGAGTCTGATATCCTTCTGGCTGCCGCCTCTGATGCCTTGATTATCGGCTTTAATGTCAGGCCGTCACTTAAGGTGAAGGAACTGGCGAAAAAAGAAAATGTTGATTTACGTTTTTATGATGTTATTTACCATGCGCTTGATGATATTAAGTTGGCCATGACCGGAATGCTGGAGCCGATTTTTGAAGAAAAGGTTATCGGCACGGCTGAGGTCAGGCAGACTTTTCATGTCCCTAAAGTGGGAACCATTGCCGGGTGTTATGTTACCGATGGTTTTGTCAGCCGTAATGCCAAGGTCAGGCTGGTTCGTGACGGAGTTGTGGTTTTTACCGGCGCTGTATCGTCCTTGAAACGTTTCAAGGACGATGCCAGGGAGGTACAGGCCGGATATGAATGCGGAATTGGTATTGAAAATTATAATGATATCAAGAAAGGTGATTTGATTGAGGCCTTTGTCCTGGAGGAGACGGCGGCGGAGCTGTAAGCCGGTAAGCGTTCACCAGCACCTCATCTTCGCCCGTTTGGGCCTTCTCGAATAGCACAAGTATGCTTCGAAGTCCCAAACGAACGAATCTAAGGCAC
>JANTGB010000072.1 GCA_024763115.1 Desulfobulbaceae bacterium
GGGTGGAGAGTACCAGGTGGCCGGTCTCGGCTGCCATGATGGCGGTGCGGATGGTCTCCGGGTCGCGCATCTCGCCCACCAGGATGACATCCGGGTCGGAGCGCAGGGAGTCGCGCATGGCAGCGGCAAAAGAGGCCACATCGGTAAAAAGTTCCCGCTGGAAAATAATTGACTGCCGGTTAAGGTGGACATACTCTATAGGGTCTTCAATGGTAATAATGGTGCGCTGGCTGGTGCGGTTTATTTCGTCGATAATGGCGGCAAGGGTTGTCGATTTACCGGAGCCGGTGGCCCCGGTGACCAGGATCAGGCCGTCGCGCAATTTCGGCAGTTCAGCCAGGCTTTCCGGCAGGCCGAGTTCGGCAAAGGTGGGCATGCCGTCGGCCAGCAGCCTGATGGCCGAGGTCATAATGCCGCGCTGGTAATAGATCACCACCCGGAAACGCCCCACCTCAGGAATGTGGAGTCCAAGGTCAACCGAATATTTCTCCTTGAGAATTTCCCGGTGCCTGCTGGTCATGATCTCGCCGAGCAGCCCTTCGACCTCCTTTGGCGAGAGCGCGCCGCAACCATAGGACATAATTTTACCCTTAACCCGGAAGCAGGGCGCCATATTGCCGGAAAGATGAAGATCCGAGGCCTCAAAATCACGGGTTAAGGCCAGAACTTCCGACATGGAAGCCGGTTTTTTTTTCACAAACAGGGGGGCTGGTTCGTTCATGGTTTTTTTTCCTCTTCTCCCGGCTCGTTGGCCGTCGGATAATCGAGAATATTCTCCTTGTCTTTAACAATACGAGAGTGAGAACTGCGGCGGTTCAGAAAGTCGCGACTCTCCTTCCAGGCCAGGGCCGGGTGGCGGATAATATGGGGGACGAGAATAATTACGGTCTCGGTTTTGACCTTTTTGTCTGATATCTGCCGGAAAGGAAAACCGACAATCGGCAAGTCGCCCAAGATCGGCACTTTTTTCTCAAATTTTTCGAGCTGTTCCTTGATAATGCCGCCGATTACCAGGGGCCGGCCTGAGGACGCGGTGATAATCGAAGTCAATTTACTGCGATCTATGCCGTCCAGGGGAAAGGTGGCATAATCTCCGGTATTTTCATCACCTACGGTAATTTCGGTCATGTTATACTTGGCAACGGAAAGTTCGGCACTGAAATCCATGGTAATGGTGCCGTCTTCGTTGATAAAGGAGGATATCTCGATATCCGTACCCAGCTCCTCCCTTTTGATGTTGATGGTGAATATTGTGGTGACCGGATTGCCTTCATCGTCATAGAGTGTTTTGCTTTCAACGTCGTCGCGCAGGGGCGTCTCCTCGCCCACGAAAAATTCCACCCTGGCGTTATTGGCGCTCATCAGAAAAGGGGTGGCCAACACCTCAACCCGATCTTCTTTAGCAAAAAGCTGGAGTCGGGCATAAATATTGTCGTTGGCGAAAAACATGCCCAGAGTCTCGTCGCCGGCACCGGCCGAATCTCCCATGGTATTTAAAGATAACCTGGCGTTGCCGGGGAAATTAATCGCGAAAAAGCTCTCAAAGCCATCGCCCAAAGTGACCTGGAGGATGGTCATTTCCAGCAGCACCTGGTTGGTGGGGGTATCCATGGCCTCGATAACTCGACCAATCTCGGCCAGGATGGATTTATCCAGGGAGCGGGCCAGAATGGAGTTGTTGCGTTTGAACACCGTGATAACCGCCGGCACATCCTTGCCCAGCCGGGCCGCGACCTCCAGGGCATCTCCCCGGCCGTCGCCGACACCGCCCAGGGAGGACAATTTTTCCTTTTCCTCCTTGCTGATAATCTCCCTTTCAACCCCGGTAATTCCGCCGCCGCCGGCTGCCTCCTCTTCCACATGGCCGTAAATCTTCTCTATGCCGATATCGACAAATTCCACCTGGGCCCCCATCACTGCCTGGATTACCCTGGCTATGTCACTGGCATTTGTGTAGCGCAGCCAGAAGGCCCTGGTCTTCTCATTACGGTGAATTACCATTTCATCGGCATACTCCTTACTGGTCATCAGGGTAACGATCCGTTCATCCTCCCGGTACCAGAGGCCGTTAAGCCGGCAGACAGCTTCCAGAGCCCGACGCAGAGACAGGTTTTCAAGAAAAAGGGTTATCTCAAGATCAGCCGCCTTTTTGGTGACGGCAATATTGTAATGACAAAGCTCGGTAAGCAGGGCCGCGGCCTGGATCAGGGGCACCTTTTTCAGGGCAAGCTCCGTCACCTTCCGGCGCAGATCAACAGGTCGGGACGCCTGGTCCATGTTCGCCATTATCTGCCGGGCCTCTTCAAGGCCTGCAACCTCTTGACCGGTAATAATCTTGACAATGGGTTTTTCCTCGGGCTGATCGGCAGACTCGGTTACCGGCGGATAAGCCACCTTGGAAACCGGCGGGACAAAGGCATGGCCGTCAACCAGCCAGGCAGTGTTTTTTCCGACGCATCCGGCCAGGGCCGGAATAAACAGAACCAGGATAATGTAAAAAAATGGATTTTTCATAATCTCACCTGGTAAAGTTTGTCGTTTTCCCCAGTAATGACTGCCGAGTGTTTAGTAAACCGGGAAATGGTAAAAATATATTCCCGCTTGTCGATTACGACCCGGAGCGTATCGCCGGGAGCCAGGGGGTGCAGGGAGTTATCAGCGTTATCCGCCTTGCCGCCGATAACGAAAAGACCGCGGCTTCGCCCCCCGACCTTGATAATCCCCCGCAGCTTGCAGCACTGTGCGGCCCGGTCATGATCCGGCTTAATAACCTCGGAAGACACCCGGCTGAACGGGTCGCGGCTTTCCCGGTTATCCCGGGCCGGAACAATATCCGCCGTTGGAACATTATCTGCCACCGAGGGCTGAATAGTGGCAATCGGCGCCGAAGTGTCGGTTTCAGGGTCAATATTTTCCCGGGCCGGGCAGACAGCGAAAAGAGACAAAAGAAAAAAAAGGCTGAAGAAAAATTGTGTTTTCATATTAACAGGATCAGGTTGATGGTTATCTTGCCGGCATTGCCGACACTTGTAATGTTAAGCTCCCGAAGTCGGACGGGCTGGGGGAGCTGCCGCAGATCCCGGACAAACATCCTGAAGTCATGGTAGCCGCCGAGCAGTTCCGCCTTAAAAACCGCCCAGGTAAACAAAATTCCCTTTTCCTCGCCCTCAGGGGTCATTTTTATAAGGGTTAAACGATTTTTCCGGGCCAGGCCGGTGATCCGGGCCAGGATCCGGGTGATTTCAGCGGGATCTCCGGTGCGCCCCCCGGTCTCTTTCAACCGAATGGTTATGTCCTCCAGATCTTGTTGCCGCAGTTGAATCTTTTTCTGTACCGGCTTAATGGGCGGCGCCTCGTCCATCTCGTTATATTTTTTAATTGCGGCATTGAGCCGGCTCACTGTCTTAGCCAGAGATTTGGCCTCCGGATCATAGACCCGACCCATGTAAAAATAGGTACCGCAGACCACGATAGCAGCGATAAGACCGAATTTTTCCAGCTTGGTCAGCTTCCTCATGCCGAGTCAGCCTTGCCGAGGGTTCGCATTTCAACCTCGAAATGGAGGAGACCATCGCCGTTGCCGGCAATATCTTTGACGGCAACGGCTTCGCACCAGTCATGCTCCTGGAGGCGGACGGAATAGTCGCCCACTACCTCAACGGTTCCTGAACTGCCGGTAAGAAGATAATTTTTCCCCTCCTGCTTAATTGATTCCAGGGTCATCTCGTTCGGCAGGTCGGCCAGGGAAGCCAGAACCTGATCCAGATGGGTGAGGTTTTCATCCGCCCCTCCCTTGACAAAGGCGATTTTTTGTTTAGTCAGGCTGATTTTAGTCCGCAGTTCAGTCAGCTTCTTTTTTGCCTGGTCATAGGCGTTATGCCTGCCCTGTTTGACCTTCAGTTTGGCGGCCAGCTCCTTGGTCTGTTTCTTATGCCTCTTTTTCTGCATTTTCATAAAACCGTAATGGCCGAAAAGAGAGAGGGCCAGAAGAATGGTGACGGCCAGGGGCATGATATAGGCGCTTTTTTTCAGGCGGGGAACCAGAGCAATGGCATCGGTAATACCGATAAGCCGGTTGTCGGCCCCAATGAGTTCGCGCACTGCAGCACCTGTTACCGTGCTGTAAACCGCATTCAAGCTTTCATGCCCGGACTCGGTAAGGGTGGACTCCCGCCTGATTACCATAGGCGCGGCACCGTGTTCACTTAAATCATTTATGTAACTTGTTACTTCCTGGTCAACGGCACCGCTGCCGGTGAGGATCAGCGGCAGGGGGCCGGGGGCCTGGCGGAGAATAAAACGCATATTTTCCAAAACATCCGGCAGATCCTCGCCGTTTATCAGATCGCGGATAGTCTCCCGGCCCAGCGGATAGGTGTTGATCTGTCTGGGCTGTCTACCCTTGATAATGGCGTAACTGGAATAATCCGGGCCTATATCCAGCACTGCCTGTTCACTGTCAACCCCGGCCTCAGCAAAGAGAGTCATGTAAAAGCAGACATCAGGCGGATAAATCCGCATAAGTTTGAGGCCTGCCTTTTTATAGAGCTGTTTCAAGGCCCGAAAAACATTTTGCTCAATGGCCGCAACATTAACGTCAATGTCATCCTCGTCATCCATGGCCAACAGCAGATCAGTGTTTTCACTTGCTGATTTCTCCACCCCGACCATGGCCTGGATTCCGCTGATACCGGTATAGGGCTCCACCTCCCAGCGCACGGCATCGTTGAGTTGATAATGTTTCAGTTTGTCCACCTTGGCCCGGTTCATAGAAATCTGCACGGTGCGGGCCAGGGGCGTAACCAGCACGGCCGGGCCGGCCTGGTAATTAAGCCGTTCCATTATTTCTTTTATGTTCTGGGGATCAGGCAGGTCATCGCCGGGGTTGGTGCGCTCCAGAGCAACAAAATCATTAATGGTAAATTGTTGTCCCCTGGCGCTGACCACGGCACCGAGAATCTGCTTGTCCGCCACCTCCAGGGCCATTATCCTGCGGCCGGGCAGAATCTTCGCAATTAAGGCGCTGAAGTTTACCTTTTTCAACATGCCGGCAAATGTTTTCTTTATCTGTCTCATTATTTCTGCATCGGCTCCCGGCGCCCATCGCCGCGGAATAGGAATGGCTATGGTGCGGGGGCAAAATGAACGGCAGTATCGATTATTAAATTATCTCGGGGTTCAAGACCGCTGTGGGTTAATATATTATAACTCTTGCTGTACTGATTTTCGCCGATATCCACCTGGTTATCGGCATCGTTGTCATCCCAGATGACCAGCCTGCGGCTGCCGGTGATAGCCGGATCAGCGCTTAAATCGTCATAGAGAAAGGCCTGGCCCGGGGCCGGGCCGCCCCGGGCCCAGTCATCGGCCAGGGTATCGCCGTCTTCATCGCTCAAGACGCCTGCAGTATATATTTGAGATTTTACCGTAGCTGTACTGCTGTCATAACCATAGTAAAAGGCAGCCTTGGTAACGCCGCTTGTGGCGTTATACACGGTGAATTCTTCCAGGGTAAACCAACCCGGCTGCCAGGTAGGTTCCTTAATTACGGCAACCACGTTGTCGCTGTTATACCCCCCGGCGTCATTGGGATCATAGGTGGCAATATCCAGGGCCTCGGCAGGCGAGGCCGGTTCAAGATAATCATTGATCCCGTCCGGGGCGCCGGTCGGCAGAGTATCGGTATCGTAAAAGTCAAAATAACCGTCCGCCCCCCGGCTGAGGATGAACAGGGCATGGTGGGTGTCATCCCGGAAAAAGAGAAGCTCCCGACCCCAGCCGTCAACTATCAGCTCATTTTCATTAATTCCGGTCGGGCTGTCGATAAAGGCGCCGCTCCAGCCGATGCCCGGACTTGCCCATGAAGGCGGGGCCAGGTCATCACCGGCATCGGCGCTGTTGGGGGTCGCCGTCCATAATCCTCTGGGCTGGCCCTTGGTATAGGCGGTCGGCGCGGCGTCTTCGTCATCCCAGTTTCCTCCCTCCCAGCGAAAGAGACGGGGCAGGAGGCAGAGAGCCCCGGTAAAGCCGCTGTTAAAACCGCCGGCAGCCGGCAGGGAATCGCCGATTATGCCTTTTGTCACCATTTCTATTATCTCTGCGGTCTCCTGTTTTTTTCGCTGATTTAAAGCGACCAACACGGCCTGCCATTCATGGGAATAGATCTTCATGACAATATTGTCCTGGTTATAAGCATCATTCGGGTCATAATTGTCAGCCATGATATCCGTGGGATCAATATTCCAGTTTGCCCCGTTATATTCACCCTTGGCTGGATAGGTTCCCTCGTGATCCGGGCCCTCGGAGATAATCCAGAAGACTGTCGCCCCGGCATGAACGGGATCTGCAGTGATAAAAAAACGAAAGGCCCGGTTCCAGCCGTCTTCCAGGCGGTATTCGGTCCGGCGCAGCCGAAACTCCTCCTTGTCGTCAAAATATTCGCCCAGCTCGCCGCTTAAGCTGCCGTAATCGCCGTCCACCCAGGTTTCCTCACTGGTGGCGATATGATACATGGGCTCCAGACCGGCATACTCCTCATCGGTTCGGGCCAGATGACCGGTGTCATTTGGCTTATGATCCATGGGCGGCAGCAGATAGGGGCCCTGCCATCTTTCCGGGTCAAGCATGCCGGTTGAGTCGCCGATGGGATTGTCTGTCCATAATCCCACGGGCTGGCCCTCGTTTTCCGTTTCCAGGCCGCCGATATGATCGCTGCTGTTTAAGGTATCGTCGGTGAGCTGCCGAAAGGGATAATTCCACTGCCAGCTGTTGCCGGTAAAATGACCGGTGGGCCGGTAGATATAATAATCCGGGTTATTGACATTATCGGGATCAAAGGCGGGCGGAACACCCACCACGCTCTGCTTTACTTCCGGGGCCGCCTCATAAAGCCCCGGCCATTCCTCCATATCGCCGACGTAACCGGCAATAACCCGCAGGCCGCTATCATCAAAGCGATCGGGGTCACCGACAATGGCCCGCCTGATCTCCTCCATCCTGTTGATGGTGATTCTGTGACGTTCCCAGTCGTTTAACATGCCGGCGGCCGGATAGACCATGGCGGCCAGCAGGCCGAGAATCGTGAGAACAATAAGCATCTCGAGCAGGGTGAAGCCGGATCGGGTTTGCCTGGTTAAACCGGACGGACGAGTTGAATTAAATTCGCTTATCATAAAATCAGTTGATGTTGCCGTTATTAATGCCTTACTCCTGACAATGTAGTTACACAGAAACTTTAATTTTCCGATATATTAAAACGAGCCGAAAGGCACCCCCTCCGGCTCGAATATTCAACCAACAAAAAAGTAATGATTAGTTAAGTATAGCTGGTGCGGCTGCGTCGAGGTTTATACCCCAGAACTCACCGTCATCCTCGGGATAAGAGTGGCCTTCCGGGCACTGAGTTTCATAATCACACACTCCCGAAACAGACTCAAGGTCATAGGTTCTGCATCTTAAATGATCGGCATTTGCAGTCATGTTATAAAGGGCGGCCGGCTCCACGTCATAGCTGCAAGCCGTGAGCTGGATGCCCGGCAGTGCTGCGTCTTCGTCCATAGCGGTAACCGTAGGATCGTATGTGTCAACAGTTTCCTGCATCCTGCCCAGCACTACGTTATAGTCGTTATAGGTAACATTGTCGGCGTTTCTGATACCGCCAGGGCAATGGGCCGCATTGGCGATAATACCGGAAGTGATCAGTGCGCACTCCGGCCCCAGACCAAAGGAAATGCGTCCGAACCAGTCCGGCTCGCCCCAGCCGCGCTCTGTAACGTTGGAGGCGACCCAGGCACCGGCCGCGTCTACACCCATACCGGTCATAGCCACGCCAAGCGCAGCCGCAACGTTAGCCTCGGCCATGCTCGCACCTCGGTCGGCATCAGGTACCAAAGCGTTGGCAACATCGGGATCAACACCGCCTATCCAGTTAATACCCGCATCATCCTGGCCGTCGTAAGAATTAAGATTAAGAACCGTGACGACTCCGTGTTCTCTTAACACCTGTGCCTCAGCTGCGCTCAGGTGATGGATATGAAAATGATTACGAGCGTAAAGTTCAGAAGACAGAGTTTCCGGGCCGTTTTCCGGATCATCATCAGAAACCCTGGGAATCTGATAGGTACCCAGGGTGACATCTTCCATAACAATGTTAGTTACCCGGTTAGGGCAATCGCCTGTTTGTTCGACGTAAGACGCCAGGTAGCCGATCATCCGGTTCTGGTTGGAGTCGCAAACCGTATCCACGGCGCTGTCCGAGATTCCGGCCAGACGTGGGCCGACCATGGCGATGAGAAAGCCCATGATGGTGAGTACCACCAGGATTTCAAGTAAGGTGAAACCTTCGCTGTTTGCCAGTTTTTCCCGTAACTTCTGTTTCAACATCTGTTTCATTTTTCCTGCCTCCTTAAGGCGTTTTGGCTCCGTTTCACCCGCAGATCTGGGCAACCATTCATTTTTTTTTAGTTTCTTCGAGGGTGATTTAACTCCGAACGCCCCGTTCGGCAGCTTTTTCGTGGGTTTACTTAATAATGTTCTCCGCAAACCCTTTTTTGTTATAAAATCGATCAGGCCCGTTTGTTTCCGGCTCTTTGCGGGGCCGGCGCTGTTACCCTGGCCGCTTTTTTTGGTTTTTCCGGGTAATCGACCACAAACCTGTACTCCTTGCCGCAGCGCAGGATGACCTCCTTCTGGCCCCG
>JANTGB010000073.1 GCA_024763115.1 Desulfobulbaceae bacterium
AGCTTTTTAATGGCCTCAACAGCGTGTCCGGCATTGGGATCGGCCAGCACAGGATCTTCACCCATGATATACAAGCCGCGAATATTGCCCTCATGAATATCATCCCAGACCTCAGTGGCCGCCTTACCGGGCCGCCGGGGCAGTCTTACATCCCATAGTTTTTCATATTTGGCAAACACTTCATCATTGGCCAGTCCGGCATAACCAGGCAGGGTGTTAAAAAGCGCGCCCATGTCACAGGCACCCTGAACATTGTTCTGACCACGCAAAGGATTAACGCCGCCGCCGGGAAAACCAAGCTTGCCGCAAAGCATGGATAAGTTGGCAACTGACTTGACATTATCGGTTCCCGAGGCATGATGAGCCAGACCCATGCCGTAATAAATTGCCGATCTTTTGCCGGGGCCGGCATAAAGACGGGCCGTCTCCCGCAGCTGATCCTCGCTTATGCCGGTAATCTCAGAAACATAAGCAGGATCATACTTCTTGCAGACAATCTGCAGTTCTTCGAAATTTTCGGTTCTATCCTTGACATATTCCTTATCATAGAGCTCTTCCTCAATGATTATATAACAGAGACCATTTAACAGGGCCACATCTGTTCCGGGATTTAACCGCAGCCAGATATCCGCCTCCCTGGCAAAATCAGTGCCCCTGGGGTCAACTACAATAAGCTTTGCGCCGCGAGCCACTGCCTGATGAAGACGAAGACCAATGGTCGGATGGCCGGTATCGGCATTGGAGCCGATAATAAAAATTACTTCGCTGTCACCAATATCAGAAATGGAATTAGTCATTGCTCCGCTGCCGAAGGAGATGGCCAGACTGGCCACCGTGGGAGCGTGTCAGAGTCGGGCGCAATGATCAATATTATTGGTGCCGATAGCGGTACGCATGAACTTCTGCAGAAGAAAATTTTCTTCATTGGTTGCCCTGGCACAGGAAAATCCGGCTATGGAATCCGGGCCGTACATGGCTTTCAAATCAAAAAAATTCTTGGCAACAGCTTCAAGAGCCTCATCCCAAGATGTTTCAACCAGCTGGTTATTACGACGAATCAGTGGCTTGTTTAAGCGATCTTTATGTTGAATAAAGTTAAAGCCGAAACGTCCCTTGACACAGAGAGCGCCGTAATTCGGGGCCTGATCCGGGTCAGCAGTAACCTCTATAATGGTGTTACCCTTGACTTTTAAAATAAGCTGGCAACCAGCCCCGCAATAAGGACAGGTCGTGCGGACTTCCCGCATCTTCTCACTTATGACCGGAACAATAGATTCCTTTTTGTTCAAGGCTCCGGTAGCACAGTTATCAACGCACTTGCCGCAGGATACGCAGTTGTCCTTAAAGGTCAGCTTAAGGCCGACAGGCAGGCCGTTTTCATTCTTTTCCGTGTAGGAAATGTCTATTGCATCATACTCACAGGAGTTTACACATCGCTGACAGTATATACATTTATTGAGATCAACAATGATATTGGGATGGCTGTAATCTTTGTTATAAACCGGGGACTTACCCATTCCGGTCTTATTGATATTAACCTTATACTCAATATCAAGCGGTTTAAGCTTACAGCGATCAACCGCAGTACAGCCGCAGGAAAGGCAGCGCTCCGCCTCCTTTCTTGCCTGTTTTTCAGTCAATCCCAGCTTGACTTCATCAAAATCCTGAATTGCTCTTTCCGGCGGTCTCTCCGGCATCTTTTCCCGAAGTTTTATGTTAACTCCGTCAAAATTAGCAAGGGCTACATCATCAAAGGCCTTGCCCCTGGTAAAGTTAAATCGACTTTCCGCCGGCTCCTTGGCCACATCCATAATATATGAATGGATATTTTCCGCAGCTCTGCGGGCCGAAACTACGGCCTGAATAACTGTTCGTGGCCCATTAACCGCGTCTCCTGCCGCAAAAATTCCGGGAATATTGGTTAAGGAATTACGCGGTGAAGCCTTGATGGTGTTTTTGGGCGAGATATTAAGCTCTTCTTCCAACTCTCCGCCCTGGAAGCCATCTTCCACCGCCATCTGCCCGATCGAGGATATAACGGTATCTACTTCAATGATATTACTGGAACCGGGAATAGGTTCAGGAATACGGGTTCCTCTTTCGTTGGGAGCGCCAAGCCGCATCCTGATCAGCTCAACCTTTAATGAGCCATCATCATTTTCACTGATCTGCACGGGAGAGGCCATGAGAAGAAACTGCACACCTTCCCTTTTTGCCTCACGTATTACCCGCTGATTAGCCGGCATTCCCTCAGGGCCCCGTTGATAGACAATGGTGACTTCGTCTACCCCGGAACGAATCAGGGAACGAGCCGCTTCCATGGCAATATTATTGCCGCCGATTACTGCGGCCCGCCGGCCATATTCCGTCTTTTCATGGCAGGCTATGGATTTTAAAAATTTCGTAACAGGAATAACACTGGGAAGAACCTGTCCACTTATTTCCAGCTTTTTATCAATTCCGACTCCAATTGCCAGAAGAATAGCATCATATCCCTGATCCCTTAAATCCTGCAGGGTAAAATCCCGGCCCCATTTCTGGCTGAGCCGGACGGAAATCCCCATGCGAAGAACCATATTTGTTTCAAATTCAAGGACATTACGGGGAATTTTATATTCGGGAATTCCATATTGCAGCATTCCGCCCAACTTGGGCATGGCTTCAAAAACCGTTACATCATGACCTTTACGGGCAAGGTAATAGGCGCTGGTCAGACCGGCCGGGCCGCCGCCGATTACCGCAACTCTCTTGCCGGAAGGTTTATCGCGTTTGATATTAAGGTCAATGTTGTTCATCATTGTCCAATCAGCGACAAATCGTTTCAGGTGGTTGATTGAAATAGGCTCATCAACCAGAATGCGGCGGCAGCGGGTTTCACAGAAACGAGGACAGACCCGCCCTACCGAATAGGGAAAAGGATTCCTTTCATAGATTAAACGTAAGGCCTCTTCGTACTGACCTTTGGCAATATGGGCAATATATCCCTGCACATTTATCTGGCCGGGACAGGTAAGGTTACAGGGAGCCTTACAGTCGCCAAAATGATTACTGGAAATAAGGGCGAGCTTTTCCTGACGCAAAGCCTGTAATTCAGGTGAATCAGTAACCACCGTCATTCCTTCCTGAGCAAGAGCTACGCAGGAGCGAACCGGCTTATCCCAACCCTCGATTTCAACCAGGCACATCTCGCAGGGTTCTGCAGAATTACTGCCGTTGATCCGGCAGATTGTCGGGATATGTATATCAGACCTTTGAGCTACCTCAAGAATGGTCAATCCTTCCTGAGCGATAATCTCAAGTCCGTTTATTGTCAAATTTACTGTTGACATGTTGTCTTGTTTTGGTTGGTAGGGTGCGCATTACGCACCATATAAATCGTTATTAACGTCCGAAGATGCGCCTTGCGCACCCACCACAATCCGGTCAAAATTAATCTACGCCGGTTTCCACTCTTTCAAGAAGGCGGGAAGATGTCCTGCTTCTCTGGGGCCGATAGTAATTGTCCACTCCGGCAGTTCCTCTTCAAGTTCGCCTTTGATGGTAGCCAGGTAACCGGGAATAATCAATTCCCGATGTTTTACTTTATCTTCAATTCCTGATTTTTTTATAAACTGGGCGATCAAATCAGCACCGAATTTACCGGCAGCCCAGGCAGTAAGAACGGAAAGACCTTCCGTATCTTTAATCAATAACCAGGAGGGGACATTACTGCCTTCAATCTCGCCGGAGACAATAAAATAGGTAAGAGAAAAGTTACAGGTAATCAGAACCGGAGAATTTTCATCCGGGCCGTTAATCGAGTAAATATCCTCCTGAACAACCATGGGCCGCTGTGGATCAGTAAAAATATTGAGGCGTTCCAGCAGCAACGGAAATAATATATCACCCTGCAGGTCGGATAAAACTATGATACCCGCATACTTAGCAATTAATACCGAGGAGATCATCGCTTCCATTAAAGGATCATCGGTCATCTCGCAGGGGAACATGATAGTGGGAAAACCAAGTGGTTTAAACTTGGTGTTAATTGCCGCCCTGCGGGCAACGACATTATCTTCAAGCGCGGCGCGCAAGGTGCGGGCGCCGGTATCGATTGCCAGGTCTTTCAAACCGGCTGCAGTTAATTTTTCCGTTATCTCTATGGTATTGTCAAGATTATCCCCCTTGACAGCCAGCGCACAGGCAGAGTCTTTAGCCAGACCGGCAAGTCCGTCAATATCAGCCTGATCAGCCGAATAAATCAGGGGCTTACGCTCACCACACAGCTTGACTGCGGCAGCCAGATTATCAGTGCTGTCACTTATCAGGATAAGATTGGCATCTTCAGCGCTATCAAGAACTTTCTGCACCAGACCGGTAAAAGCTCCCTGGTCGCCGGCTGCATCCTTGATCGCAATGAGATCCGCCTTCATCAAAACCCCTACCCTTTCATAACGCAGAGATTTGAATCGGTTTATCCTGCCATCAACGTCATCACCAGCCATATCGGTACTGATAAGCACGGCAAAGCCGGTAGGATGTTCAAAACGTTTTTCATGGCGAAAAAGACAGGTCTCACCACCGGCAGTAAAGGCTGAATCACCAGAGCCAATTTTAATCGTCCGAATCGGCGGCGCAGAGGCCTCACCTATGGTTTCCTTTGCCTCGTCACTGACATATGGACATTCCCCAATCTCAATCTGTCCGGCCGCCACTTTCATGGCAAAGGCCAGGCAAGTCGGAATTCCACACTCGCCGCAATTCTTTTTAGGCAGCATTTTGAGGATCTGTATACCGGTTAATGCCATTTTCTTTCTCCCTGTCTATTAATCAAAACCACTATAAATATTTATATAATTACTATCTTTAATATCTGTTAAGGCTTCTGTTTTTTTGGCTAAATCTTCCAACAACTACATTGCGGATTCCATCTCCAGAGCGGGATGACCTTTTTCCTTCAGAAAAGCAAGCACCTCTTCTTCAGTAGTGCCCACTTCCTCATCGGCTATCATGTCAAAGAGTTCCGGCATACCTTCCTCTTCACAACGGGCCATCAGTTTTTCCCGCAACTCTTCCTTCAGCATCTTGGGCAGCCAGACAACCCGTTTCAGGCCGCCTTCGGATTTAAAAAGTTTTCTGCTGCCGAGATAATGTTTACTTACTCCCATAAAGCCGGGGGTCTGAGCGCCACCGCCCGCCATACCGGCCAGAGAGGTAAATTTCATGCCGGAGGGTGTCATCCCCATGTAGTCACGGTTAACCACCATAATCCCGTTACACTGCGGCAGCATGGCGGCAATGGCCTCAAAACAGCCGCAGGCGGTCATGGGATTAGTCATCAGGGAATAACAGCTGACCTGAGGTACGGCCCCCCTTGACGCCTGGTTGACAAATTCATTAATTCCGGCAAATTCGCCAAGTTCTCCATCAAGACAGTCACCCTTGTTAATGGGCTGATTGGGGCCGGTTGGATTTATCTGGAAAGATGCCTTGCCGTCCAGCCAGTTGTATGCGCCACACATTCCCACCCGTTCAGGGGTAATAACGCAGACATGACTGGGAGCAAATGACTGACAGAGCGTGCAGGAATAGAAAACATCTTCACTGTCGTCAGTCATATTACCAAGACGAAGATCGCGCTCAGCGTAAACCCCTTTAGCCAGCTCTACAACCTCTTCGACCTTCTCCTGAATCGTGTATATTTTTACCTGAACCTTATCGAGAATAGCCCCGAACTCCTGATGAAGCTTCCCGTGAAGCACCTTACCTATGTGCTTAAAAGAAAATCCTTTTTCAACCGCAGCCTTACCAATCCTGATCCACATTATATTCCGCTGACCAATATGCATGATGCCCTGAATATAATTGATCAGATGATGAAACTGGCGCTCAAGAATGGGCTCAAAGTCAGACTGCATTTCCCGACCGGCAACTTCGACAAGAATAGATATAGGTACATTTTCGCCCTGTTCAAGATCAGGAACATCCTTGCCCTCAAGAATTACCTCGCCATCCTGAATCTCACTCATATCCTTGGAGATCAGAACTTCAACCCCGGTAGTCCGACCGCCACCTGATTCCATAAACAGATCATCTTTCCTGATCCGCTCACCCTCAAAGGCCGGGCCGAATGAAAGAGGAATATCGATTTTAGCGACATTAACCTTGAGTCCCCGTACCTCAATGGCTTTCTGGACAATATCATCATGGGCTATGTTGCTGACAACATGCTCATAAGTACAGATACCGGTAGGCAGAACCTCAGGAATATCATAATCGGAAATAGTCGGGAAACCCCAGTTAATGGCACCGGCGGCATTGGCATACCACTCATCGCTTACCGGACCGAATGCCATGACAAAGGCAAATGTCCGATCTTTGTTGTAAATCAGGTTACCCTTGAAATCACCGGGTTTGATCCCACCAAAGGCCATTGCAACCCTGCAGGCAAAACCAATGGCAAACACAACCGAGGTATAACTTTTACCAAAAGGCACCAGACGGGTATTCCAGCCGACCTGTACGTTATTGTCAACCAGCAGTTCAGCCATGTTTTTCCCGGCTGACTGATCATGCATGAAGATATAGAGATTTTTTTCCTGCAGTTCAAGAGCAATCCTGCTGGCAACTTCCTTATCTTCAGGCGTACCAACGATTGCCGCAAAACCAGGGGCGGAACCATCAACAAACTCGACACCGCGCTTCCGGAAAATAACGTCATCAGCAGCGCCGAGCCAGAGATTATCATCTGTAGGATCTTCGGTCTTGGTATAAAATTCCGGCTCATTAAGATAACGAATGGCCTCAAACATCTCTTCAGCAAAATAAGTGGCCATACCAGCATCAAGGGCCGGAGCCAGGTACGGCAGCCAGAGATTGTCCGTAACCAGATCAGGAAGAAGTTTACGGGTTTCAATAAAGATATCCTTCATGTCGCCCAGTTTTTCAACCTTGGCTCCGGTCATAGAATAAATAATCGGCAGGAAATATGCGGTATTGGGATAAGCTACTTCCTGATCCGCTCCAAATTTTTTCAGGGCTTCTTCATATTTTTCCTCAGCCATATTCACAATATTATGAGCGCCCCTGATGGCTGCGGAACAGATTATTTTAGACATTGAAAAACTCCCTTTATATCCTTAAAAATTACCTTTGTTATTAATTCATTAACCCATCCATCATGGCCTTGGCCAGATTTATAGCCCTGGGATGACGCATGATTAAAACCTCACCGCCGCACATCATCATACAACTGGCGGTAATCGCCTCCATCATGACCCCACGCTGTTCCTGGTCACCGATCATTTCATCTGACGGCAGACGACATTCTTTTGCTTTCCAGACTTCCCGGCCCAGATTACAGATAAATGGAACCTGGAGTTTTTCATCCTGCTGGGTCAAGGCGGCAATTCTGATCCGTTCCATGACGGAATAGGTATATTCAATACCATAACCAAGCGCGCCTATGGAGGGATCAATGAGAACGTTATTTAAAGATACGCCTAAGTTTTCCAGGAGAATGTTCAACTGCTTGGCAAGGTTGACATCAATCGGCGAGGCAGCGACAATCGGATGCTGGAAGGCCATGGCTGTAGCGCCAAGTGAACGGTAGTTGGCATCGGTTAGTGGAGCAAGACAGACCTTCTTGTCACCAATCAAGCTGGTTATTTCGCGCAGGGTTTCGGTGTCCTTGTCAGCATTACCACAGCCCCAGACAATAACAGGCACGTCAACTGCGTTTACCACCTCAGCAGCTGTCTTGGCAGCTTCAGCGGAATCTCGATTCAAGCCATTGGGATCAGTGCTGATAAGTGAAACACAGAGAGCATCGGCGTCATAATCATTTATGCATTTCCGGGCCCAGGCGACCGGGTTGTCAAGCACTCCTTCAAAATGACGGGTCAGTGTTTCCGGCCATTCTTCCGGAACTATATCGACAATATCCATGGCAATCAGCGGTTTTCTCTCCATTTCACCTTCAAAGAGTTGAAATGGCATGGTAGCGGCGCCGCCAACAGTAATTTCATTTCCAGGATTTCCTAAAACATTTTCTCTGATTTTACCGGTATATTGAACCTTGTAGGCATTTTCAGCAACCTTTGTCGCCCGTTCGCTAAGCGGTGTTTCTTCTAATTTAAGCGGAGTTGCGGCAAACTCGCCGGCCGGTGCCTTGGCAGCCTTTTTCTCTGCTTCAGCTTTTTCGGCCTCTTGAGCGGCTTTTGCCTCAGCTGCTTTTTTCTCTTCTTCTGCTTTCAGGGCGGCAGCTTCTTCTGCGGCTTTTGCCTCGGCAGCCTTCTTTTCTTCATCAGCCTTCCGGGCGGCGGCCTCTTCAGCTGCTTTTTTCTCCTCTTCAGCCTTTCTGGCCGCAGCTTCTTCAGCAGCTTTTGCCTCGGCAGCCTTCTTTTCTTCCTCGTCCTTCCGGGCGGCGGCCTCTTCCTTGACTTCATCAGCCTGTGGCGCGGCAACCTGTGCAGGAGCAGGAGCGACAGCCGGCGCAACAGGTGCCGGGGCGGCAGAGGTAACCTCAGTCGGCTCTTTTTTTAATACGGCTTCAGCGCCGGCAAAATTTGACAAGGCCTCAAACTGGTCATCCGACAGGCCAAAGGCCTTTTTCAAGGAATCAAGACCCATGCGAACAGATGCCAGGGCAACCTGG
>JANTGB010000074.1 GCA_024763115.1 Desulfobulbaceae bacterium
TTTTGTAACGATGTTAACTACGCCTGCCCGGGCAAACTGGCCGTACAGTGCGGAAGAGGGGCCCTTAATTACTTCTACGTAATTAATATCTTCCGGTATGATTACGTTAAAGTCGGCATACCCGTCTCCATGGGAGGTTGATTCGTTAATAGGAACCCCATCCACAAAAAGGGCTACACCCGTGTTATGGCCCAGTCTCAGACCCCGCATAACGAAACAGCTTGCCGTCTGTCCCTGGGAATAATCCTGGATTGCTACTCCCGGAACCCTGTCCATAATATATAACGGCTTATCCACATTATAATTCTTCAGGTCCTCACTTGTTATTATGGTTGAAGAAGGCGGTGGTGGCGAAATTTTTCCGGATTCCGCTGTTACGGTTATTTCCTCAAGCTTCAGAACCTTGCTTGGCTCAGCAGCCCTTGCCTGAGTCTGCAATAATATTACAAGGAACATTATCAAAAGATTTCGAAGTTTAAAAACAGTCTTATATTTATTTAACATCATAATTTTTTTCTCCATTAAATATCTTTTATCTTGGTAACTACTCACAGGAGCAGTGATTTGTTTTCCCCGACCAGCGTATTTGTAACTTTTTGCAGGATGCAGGTAAGCGAGTATCAAGAGGCTCCGGGAGATTTTGACGATCAGTCCGGCATAGCAATATGCGCAGACTGGTATGCATTAGGCGCTTACGGCCATTGTCTAAACAATTTTTTGGTTTGATTTTTGGTAACTTCTCCATATGTGGTGATGGCACCCAACCGTAGATCTGCTTGAGCGCAGCCGATAAGCGAGCAAAGCGAGAAATCGAGAGCGGACAATTAACTGTTGACTTTTTCAACTCACCACGAAGAGCACGAAGGACACGAAGGATAAAAAATTAAAAAAATTCTTTAGCCCTTCTTCGTGCTCTTCGTGTCCTTCGTGGTGCATCCCAGCAAACAACCGCCCAGCGGACAGCAAAGAGTCGTCGTATTTCCGTTTTGCACTCATTAGTGCCTTACTTGGGATTCTTTTCATTACCCCCTGCCTGGAGGGATATAAGCGCCCTGGCGGTTCTATGCCTGTCTTTCAAAAATAAGTCTGTGCCGTCTCTTGTTTTGTATGACAGTTATGGCTTTTCAGACGTAAAGCAGGCGCTATAGTTGCAGCAGTATTTTTTTAATACCTGCCTGACAACTATATAAGAAAGAATTTCAGTAACTATTCAGCTGCCCTTCATCACAGGAGCAAAGCGCCGTCATACGGATCGGTGGCAGGGGCGGTTTTTCATCCCTACCTGAACAGTTACTAATTTCAGGGATAACCAAATACAGGTATATGTAGAGACAAACAAAAAAGCAGATGTTCAGTCAGGGAAGAGGTTACCCGTGTCCCTGAATGATTACGGAATTATTTTGTTTGACTGGGGAGAGGCTTCGGTGATATAAATAACATGAAGTCTTTCCCTTACAACATAGGGGGCTTCGCTAAAGGCAGTCTGTTATCCTTAGCCGGGGCAGACTGCCTTTTTTGTTCTTTTTATTAATAATGTATTTTTGGAATCACCTCCCTTGGTAAATAATATTTTTAAGGTAACTACTCACCGAGCAAGCTACTTAATTTTGCTAACCTTCGTAATTGTAACAGCTCGGAATCTGCATATGCGGTACCCTGTAAGCAGTTATCTGCTTATTTTATATAGAGGACAAAACTGTACACGAAAAAGTGTAACTTCTCAAGTAGCTGGTCACAGGACACCGAACCCGGTACCCTGTGAGCAGCTACCATTCAACTTGCAAACGATCCCTCATGTTTTCGGCACAGACAGTAAATTTTTGTCATGGTAACCATCCATGTCGTTTCTGAAAAAATTAATATTTCACGCATCGCAGAAACTTGTATTGATAGGTGTGGTACTTGGTGTATTTTCCTGGTTTCTGGAGGCATTTATCCATTCACAGTTTTTTTCCGAACAATATCCAAATTTTTTTGATCAGCTTTTTTTCCCGGACGCCCATGAAACCTGGATGCGACTCAGCATTATTACCCTGTTTATCTCTTTTGCCTTCTATGCACAGAGAATTATTGCCGCCCTGACAAAAGCGGAAACAGCCCTGAGTCATGCCCATATGGAGTTGAACCAGATATTTGAAACATCGGCTGACGGCATGCGGCTGCTTGACAGGGATTTTAATGTCCTGCGGGTCAACAAGACATTTCTTACTCTCTCCGGCCTGACGAGGGAAGAAGTCAAGGGGCATAAATGTTATGACATCTTCAGCGGACATTTCTGCCACACGGACGGCTGCCCCATGGTACGCATTCTTGCCGGCGAAAAACGTATCGAATACGATGAACTTAAAATAAGGCAAGACGGTAAAAAAATTCCCTGTATCGTTACGGCAACACCTTTTTGTAAAGGCAAAGATGAAATTATCGGCATTGTTGAAGATTTTAAAGATATTTCAGAAAGACAACAGGCGGAAGAAAAACTGCGGCAATCACACAAACAGCTCCGCGATCTTGCCTCGCATATGGAAATGGTCAGGGAAGAAGAGCGAAAACGCATGGCCAGGGAAATTCATGACGAACTCGGCCAGTCACTTACCGCGTTGAAGATGGATATTTACTGGCTGCAGCACAACAATCCCCAACTGCAACAGGCAACCAGGGACAAGCTGTGCAGTATGGATCGACAACTTGACAATACAGTACACACCGTGCAAAGATTATCCTCGGAACTTCGTCCCGGCCTGCTTGACGACCTGGGTCTTTCAGCAGCCGTTGAGTGGCAGGCAAATATTGTCCGTGACCGGATGGGCATTGATTTTGATATCAACTCCACCCCGGAGGATATTACCCTGGATGATAATGCCTGCTCCATAGCCGTTTTTCGCATATTTCAAGAAACTCTGACCAATATTGCCCGTCATTCACAGGCTACCCACGTAACTGTCCGTCTCAACTTTGACGAAGACCGCATAACATTAACTGTCCATGATAACGGTCTGGGAATTACGCAGCAGCAACTTGACGATCCAAAATCACTGGGTATTATCGGAATGCGCGAGCGAATCAAGTCAATGGGCGGCACCATGACCATAACCGGCAATCCGGGTTCAGGGACGACGGTTTACCTTTCTATTGCCTTAACTGGAGACCTGAGACATGATTAACCTTTTCATAGTTGACGACCATGCCGTTGTCCGGGAGGGATTAAAACAGATTATTGCCTCAACCGGCGACATGCAGGTCACGGCTGAGGCTCAATCCGGCACAGAGGCTCTGGCCATGGCCGCAGGGGCTGATTATGATCTGGTGCTGCTCGATATATCCATGCCGGACCGCAACGGCCTTGACGTACTTAAAGAGCTGCGCAGGCAAAATCCGAAGCTGCCGGTTCTCATGCTCAGCATGTATCCGGAAGAACAGTATGCCATACGGGCCTTAAAAGCTGGAGCAAAAGGCTATCTCACCAAGGAAAGCGCTCCCCGGGAGCTTATTGCCGCCATTGCCAAAGTGGCCCGAGGCGGTAAATATATCAGCTCTTCACTGGCTGAAAAACTTGCCTCTTATCTTGAAATGGATTTTAAAGGCAAACCACATGAAATGCTGTCCGACCGCGAGTATCAGGTGATGATAATGATTGCCTCCGGCAAAACCGTATCCGAAATCGCCTGTGAACTGATGCTCAGCGTCAAAACCATCAGCACCAACCGGAGCCGCGCACTGCAGAAAATGGGCATGAAAAATAATGCCGAATTCACCCACTATGCCTTCAAAGAGCGGCTTGTTTTGTAAAGCCGTAGGACAAACTCCTACATTTCTTTCCGCCTTGCGCTGATATACTATTTTGCCGATAAAAGGTACTCTGTTTTTCGTAAACTGTGTGCGGTTAATGAAAAATAACCGCAATAAACGGGGGAAATATGATTTTCTCTTTCTTTATGAAAAATGGAGGTAACACCATGAAAAAGTATGCAAAAGCAACAACTCTGGCCATAATCTTCGGTCTGGCGCTCTCTGCCGGCCCCGCAATGGCAGGAAAAGGCAAGATGAAAGGACCTGGAGACGGTATCTGCGACCTGCCACTCACAACACCGGGGATTGAACTGGACATCGTGGCAGGGAAAGGTAAAGGCGGTGGAGACAGGTTGCGTGACGGTTCATGTCTGGACGGTGATTTTGCTCCAACCACAAAGATGATCACTGCCGGTAACGGTTATGGTAAAGGCAAAAAAAATGGCGGCGGTAACGGAACCGGAACCGGAGACAGAAAGAAAGACGGCTCTTGCCTGTTGTAAGGCTGAACCCTGCGAGAGTCGCCTGTTTTACCGGACAACAAGAACCTCCTGCCGACAAATTCTACAGCAGGAGGTTTTCTTATTATTCCCTTAGGGTAACTACTCATGTACAGGACTGAAGGTTATCGTAAATTTGGTGCCCTGGTGAACGGTTACTAAATGTCTATATTACACCTTCTGAATGATGGCCGGCAGGCGGTCATCCCCATCTACTTAACCAGCAAATGAACAGGAGCAACCTTTACCTGTTTCCGTAATATATCCCTGCAGCTCTCAAGGGCGGCAAGAGTGGCGGGGTAGGGATGACCGATACCAACGGCACTGCCCTGCCTGCGGGCCAGGCGAATCAGGGCCTTGATCTGGATGATTGTTTTTTCCCTGTCCCGGCTGTTATCAAGAAAAACATTGCGTTTTGCCGTCTTAATGCCTTTTTTTCGGGCCAGGTTCCAGCCGACACTATTGGCGGTAGTCAGGCTGTCAACAAAGAAAAGATTATGTTCCCTGATAAAATTCAAGACCGTTGTCATGGCATTCGTGTCGGCGGTGAACTTTGATCCCATGTGATTGTTGACGCCGACGGCAAGCGGTACTGAGGCCAGATCCTCCTGAAAAATGTTTTTCAGTTGATTTTTGTCCATTGGGGTAAACATGCCGCCGGGACCGGGATTCCAGCGGGCGTCCCGGGCTTCCATGGGCAGATGGAGCATTATGTCACGGCCCAGTGCGGCAGCCTTTTTCATCTGTTCGGTGGTGTGGGGGCCGTGCGGCAGGAAAGAAAATGTGAGATCAAGGTCAAGGTCAAGAAGTTTATTCGGTATCCTGGTCTTGTAACCCATATCATCAATAATGATCGCCACTAAGGGTTGGTGGGGCAGGGTAACAGTCTCTTTGTAGCCGCTGGGGGTAATGAGATGGATGGTATTATCAGCCTTGATCGGCTCTTCATAAATGATCTGCGGCGGTTTTTTGTGGACGGTGGCAATCTTTGGCAGGGAAGTTTTTCGGCTGGTTCCGGGATAAAGAAAAATAATATAACCCAGGCCGGCCAGGGTGCCGGCCAGGACAAGGAAAAGCAGGAGCGGCGGAACAAAACGAAATTTTTTCCCTGTCTTCTTTTTTGTTTTTTTCTTGCCGGCCATTTTTCTCCAGCTGCCTGTTATTTTTCCCTGGTCAAGACATATTGCGAAAGTTTGATCAGGATATTGCGTGCCTGGCTGTCAGAGAAAATATCCAGGGCCTCAACAGCAGTTTCAACCAGGTTTTGCGCCATTTCCTCTGAGTAGCTGAAACCTTGATATTTTTTAATAAAATCACATGCTTCAGTAATATGATCCGCCCGCTTTTCCGGCTTGTCGGCCAAAATGGCAAGCAGTCTGTTTTTTTCTTTTTCCGGGGCCTGGTTTAGGGCATGAATAAGGGGAAGCGTCATTTTCCCTTCAACAAAATCATTACCCACGACCTTGCCGGTTTTGCCGCTGTCTCCCAGGTAATCAAGCAGATCATCCTTTACCTGAAAAGCCAGCCCCAGGGCATTGCCGTAGAGGTTCAGGGCAGCAAGCTGTTTCTCATCAGCTCCCTGTTCGTAAATACCGCCGCTCAGGCAGGCCGTGGCAATCAGGGCGCCGGTTTTTCCCCGGAGAACGTTAAAATAGTTCTCCTCGGACAATAATTGCCTGCCTGCTGTCTGCATCTGAAGAAATTCAGCCTCAATCATGGCGCAGATTGCCTGGCCGACCGCAGCCTGCAGCCCAACCCCGGCAATTTTTCCAGCCAGGGTCATGGCCAGGGAATGAAGAAAATCTCCAGCCAGGATAACCGGGGTTATGCCGAATTTTATATTTGCCGCAGTCTTGCCCCGCCTGGTTTCGGCATTATCAATTACATCATCATGGAGCAGACTGGCTCCGTGGAGATATTCAAAAACCGTAGCCAGTCGATAAAGATTATCCGGGGCGACAAGCTCTTCTTCAGTGGCAAATCCCTCTGGAATTTTATTAATAACACAGGCCCTGGCGCAAAATATAGTTAGAATCGGCCTGAATCGTTTGCCGCCGTTAAAAATTGCGTAATTAATTACCTCAGCCAGCAGCGGGTTCTCTATTGTTGCCAGCTCCTGTTTCATGGTCTGGTTGATTTTAGTTGACTCGGGCTGCAATATGCCAAGCAATTCGTCTTTATCCACCTGATTATCCTTGTTTTTTCATAAAGTTATCCACCTCTGCCAGTTCCCTGATCAGTGGGCTGGCGGGCAGGCTTTTTAAAAATAACCGGCCATACTGTCTGGTCATGAGCCGGACATCCATTATTACCAGCAATCCCTGGTCCGTGGCGCAACGCATCAAGCGACCGATTCCCTGGCGCAGGGTAAGGATGGCTCTCGGGATCTGAAAATCAAAAAAAGGATTGCCGTCCTGTTTTTTGATCTGATTTATTCTAGCCATGATAACAGGATCGCTGGGAACTTCAAAAGGAAGTTTATCAATTATTACGCAGCTCAGTGTTTTGCCCGGCACATTAACCCCCTCCCAGAAACTGGCTACCGCCAGGAGGACTGAATGGGTATCTTTTTGAAATTGTTCAAGAAGCACTGCTCTGGGACTGGTGCCCTGCATGAGCAGGGGATAGTTTATTTCCTCTTTTAAATATGCGTGCATTTTTTCCATGGCCTTGATGCTGGTGAAAAGCAGCAGGGCCCTTCCTTCGGTCAGGCGGAGGATGGCGCTTATTCGCTCCTGCATGGCTCGCAGATATCCAGGCTGGGCCGGAAGGGGAAAGCTATTTTCCGGGATATAGAGGCGGGTATGGTTGGGATAGTCAAATGGCGTCGGCAACTGCAGGGTTTTCGTGTTACCGTCAAGCCCGAGGCGCTCAAAGAAATAGGTGAATTTGCCGCCGGTTGTCAGGGTGGCCGAAGTAAAAACTATACTTCTGACCTGAGGATAAAGGGATTCCTGGAGATCTGTGGCAATTTCAATAGGTGAGGCTGACAGGGTTATGGTTTTTTTTCGTTTTTCAAACCAGTACACATAGTCGTTACGCTGTTCCTCTGCTGTGGCGGCAATATTGGTCAGCAGCTCGTTAGAGCGGCGCAGCATATTATTCCAGGCATCATTAAGCTGGGCCATTATTTCCAGTTGTCCGGCCAAAGAGATAATCCGCTCTTTTAAAGCTGATATTTCCTTTTGCCGGTCCGGGATCTGTTCCAGGGTCTCAAGCAAAGGGAACCTGCCCTGTTTTTTGGGAAAAATTGTGACAAAATGATCGGCCTGCGCTGCCATACTGCGGGCCAGCCGGCTGATTTTTTCAATTTTCTTACCCTTGCTTTCCCGGGCCAGCCTGTCAATATCCCCGGCAAGATCAATTACCTGGAAGTGGCTGAAGGAAACACCGAAATAGCGGGTGGCGATATTTTCCAGATGATGGGCTTCGTCAAAAATTACCGACTCATAGCGGGGAAGAACTTCGGCAAAACCAAAACGGCGCAGGGCCAGGTCGGAAAAAAAGAGATGGTGATTGACTATGAGCAGCTGGGCCCGGGCTGCTTTTTTCCGCAGCCGGTTTAAGAAACAGGCTTCCCCCTCAGGGCAGTTGCCGCCCAGACATTGACTGCTGTCGGCGCTGATTTCGAACCAGAGCGGGGCGTTATCCGCCAGCCAGTCAAGCTCGGCCCGATCACCGCTATTGGTTTCCTGGAGCCATTCTTCCAGGGCCCGAATGTCCTCGCTTTTTTCAAAGAGGTTCAGCTGGGGCGAGGCAAAGAGCTGTTTCCAGCGATAAAGGCAGAGATAGTTGCGCCGGCCCTTGACGCACAGGGCGGAAAGATCAGGGGCAATGTTTTTTTTAATAAAGGGTATTTCTTTGTTAAGAATCTGATCCTGCAGGTTCAGGGTGTTGGTGGAAATAATTATTTTCCGGCCACTTAAAACTCCAGGGACAAGATATGCCAGGGTTTTACCAATGCCGGTTTCCGCTTCAACAGTTATTTTCCGCCCCATCTGTTCAGCCACGTCATTCGGCCGGTCATCATCCAGCGCCTGGGCCACAGCCTCGGCCATGGCCAGTTGTCCGGGCCGGGACTCGTAGCCCGGTAGTTTTTGAGCCAGAATCCCGTCAGGCGCGAATATTTTTTTAATTTCTGCGCTGAGGTTAAAGTAAATCATGGGCCGTTTATGCCGGCCTGTTTAAGGTTGCATTGATCTTTTGACATTTTCAGAAAACAGTAATGTGAAATTTCTTGTAATTTTGTAACTACTCATGGGGTAAGCACCATAACTTCGCTAACCCCTGTAATTGTAACTGGTTACAGGGTGCCGTAGATTTTCGTGATCAGGTCGGCG
>JANTGB010000075.1 GCA_024763115.1 Desulfobulbaceae bacterium
AGTATGCTTCGAAGTCCCAAACGAACGAATCTAAGGCACTGGTAAACACTTACAGGACTGAAGGTTATCGAAATTTGGTGCCCTGGTGAACGGTTACTAACCTTTTAACCCGGACCAACCGGCCAATTTTGACCAAATTCCTTACCAGTAAAGGGTTTGCAGTCAATAACAAAAAAATTTTTACGAGGTCTGATTATAATATTACATGCTGTCCGGAGCAGTCATGCCCAGCAGCCGCAAACCGTTACCCAAAACTATGCGGAGCCCGCGGCTCAACTGGAGACGGGCCATGGTAAGCTTCCTGTCTTCCGAGATGAACCGATGTTTATTATAGTAACTGTGAAACAGCCCCGCAAGCTCCTGTAAATAAAAGACGATCCGATGGGGGGCCAAATCATGGGCCGCCTGCTGCACCAGGGCGGGATAACCGGCAATAGCTTTGAGAATATTTTCCTCTTCCGGTTGGGTCAGCAGTCCCAAATCGACATCACTGATTTTACCGGGCCCTTGCCCCTGTTCATCGGCCTTGCGCAGGATACTTGCCAGCCGGGCATGGCCGTACTGAACATAAAAAACAGGGTTATCCTTACTCTGTTCCGTGGCCAGATCAAGATCAAATTCAAGCTGGCTGTCAGCCTTGCGCATCAAAAAGAAAAAACGCATCACATCCTGCCCGACCTCATCCAGCAGTTCATCAACCGTAATAAAATTGGCCTTGCGGGTTGACATCTTTACCTGTTTGCCGTCCCGCATCAGGGTAACAAACTGATGAAGGATAACGGTTACCCTGGTCTCATCATACCCCAGAGCCTTGACTCCGGCCAGGACATCCGGCACAGTGGCAATGTGATCAGCCCCGAAAATATCCACCATCCAGTCATAGCCGCGTTTAAATTTTTCCCGGTGATAGGCAATATCAGGCAGACGGTAAGTGGGCTCACCGCTGCTCTTGATAATAACCCGGTCCTGGTTCTGGCCGAATTCCGTAGTCTTGAACCAAACCGCGTTATCCTTTTCATATACCAGGCCCTTGGCCCGCAACCGGGCCACAACATCATCTATCAGGCCCTCTTCATAAAGGGTATGCTCGTTGTAATAGCGGTCAAAATGAATACCGAGGCGCTCCAGAGTAGCATTAATATCCTTGAAAATCGCCCTTTCCGCCTGCTCTTTAAAGGGAGTCACATCAGTAACATCTTTCAATTTATCACCTTGTTCGGCAATAAGCTCCCCGGCAATATCATAAATATATTCTCCCTGGTAACCATCTTCAGGGAATTGGGCCGGTAAGTCAAGAAGTTCCAGGTAACGGGCCCTGACGGATTCTCCCAGAACCCGCATCTGCCGACCGGCATCATTATAATAATATTCCCGTTCAACCTCATAGCCGGCAGCCTCCAGCAGGCGGGAAATAGTATCGCCGAGTACGGCCTGCCGGCCATGGCCGATACTTAAAGGGCCGGTGGGGTTGGCGCTGACAAATTCAACCAGCACCCGTTTGTTATTTTTTTCCGAAACCAGGCCAAATGATTCCCCGGCCGCACAGACAATCGGTAAAACCGCCTGCCATACCGCCGGATTCATGAAAAAATTAATAAATCCGGGCCCGGCAATTTTTATTTCAGCAAACAGTTCACTGTGCGCGTCAAGCAGTTCAACAAGCTGTTCGGCAATCTGGCGGGGATTTATCTTTTTGTTGCCTGCTTTTTTTTCCCGGCCGCTGATAACCATGGCCATATTAGTGGCATAATCCCCCTGCCCTTCATGCTTGGGAATCTCGACCGCATAGCTGTTTCGGGCCGCGTCCGACCATAATCCCTGCCTGATTCCCTGGTTGAAGCATTGCTCCAGACATTCCTGTAAACGTTTTTTTATCATAATTACAACTTGTTAAGTTAACTAACAATAATGCCGATGGTTATTATTCCCCAGCAGACAGAGAACTTCATAATTAATTGTTCCCAGCCACTCAGCCACTTCTTCAGTCCTGATTTCCGCTCCGTCCTGACTACCCATAAGGACAACTTCATCATCAGGCACAACCCCGGGGATATCAGTTATGTCAATCATGGTTATATTCATGCAGACCCGGCCGACAACCGGAGCCCGACAGCCATGCACCAGAACCTGTCCCCGGTTGGACAACCCGCGCAGGTAGCCGTTATTGTAGCCCAACGGCAAGGCAGCCAGGCGGCCGGCCCGTTGGGTGACAAATTTATGATCATAGCTGACTCCGCAGCCCTTTGCCACTTCTCTTACCTGGATCACCCTGGTTTTAAAACTCATTACCGGTTTTAAATCAATAAGTTTCCTGAAATTATCCGCAGGGTAGCAGCCATACAGGGAAAGACCGGGACGCACCATATCCCGGCGCAGTTCCGGAAAACGAATTAATGCCGCTGAATTGGCAATATGAACGGCTGATTCGGGGATAAGCTCCAGACAGGTCTTAACAATCCGGGAAAATTTTTTATTTTGTTCCAGGGTCGATGTCGGATCATCGTTATCAGCCATAGGCGGATGGCTCATTATTCCGGCCGGATAAATTCCGCCAAGTTCTTTTATATGGTACAGGAAAGGAACAACCTCAGCTCCGTTAATACCCAATCGACCCATGCCCGTGTCAATTTTCAGATGGACACCGATTTTTTTTGCTGCGGACAGGGCCTGGCGGGACAGCTCATTTATTGTCTGGAGTTCAAAAACTACCGGACTCAACCCCCATCTTACAACCTCGGCGGTTTCTGCGGGACGGCAGCCCAGGAAAATAACAATATCTTCTTCTATTCCGGCCTGGCGCAGGGCCACGCCTTCCCATACTTCAGCCACGCCGAATGCCACGGCCCCAAGCCGGGAAAGCTCACGGGCGACAGGCAGCATACCGTGGCCGTAAGCGTCTGATTTGACTACGGCCAGCACTCCGGCAGGAGAAACAATCCGGCTTATTGCCCGAAAATTATGGCTTAAGGCCGCAAGGTTAATCTTTATCTGGTTGACGGATTCGCTCATTATTCAGCCAACCTATCCTTTATGCCATTCCCGCCAGAACAAACGGCTGGAAAATAACAAGGCCCAGCCCACTGCGGTATAAAGAAAACCGATAAGCCCTGGAGAAATTCCGGACGACAGTCGCAGCCAGCGGCCTGAACCAGCCATGACTAGAACCAGAACCCACATTTTCGCAGAAAATACTGCGCCAAGGCAGGTTTTTTCAGTAAAGCCGCGAATGCGGGATATATTTTTTTCAGCACTGCGCTGCAGGACAAAATAACCTTTAAGAGAACCGATCAGCAGGGCGGAAGCCAGGAGGAGATAACCGTATTCACCCAGCAACAAAATGATGCCGAAAATAAGCAGACCAGTCCCAACTAGGCTCCAGATAAGGGCTGCGGCAAGGAGATGGGTCTGCTGCCCGGCACCCGGCTTAAATTTCACTATATCCTTCACAAAATATACATTCCAGCAAACCGCCTTCCGACTTCCGTCCTCCGGCTCCTGATTTCCGGCTTATGAAATAAAACAGGCCCATCTTTACTAAAAAAAAGATGGGCCTGTTATCTCAGCAGGTTAACCTGCCTGAAGGAATTATACCTCAGTTACGGTAATAGCTCCCTGGGGACAAACTTCAACGCAGGTCTCGCAACCTAAACACTCATCAGCGTTAACAGGATCTGCTTTACCATCGTCATCCAGCTCATAAACGCCGGCAGGGCAAGCGCCTATACATTCTTCATCGCCGGCACATTTGTCTTTATCAACTTCTACTTCCCACATAATTTATACCTCCCGATATTTAAATAAAAAAAGAAACCAGAAACTCCATGATTCTGATTTATTTCCTACTATAATACACCTTGCAAAACTCACAAATTCAATAAATCAAAGGCCCCGTTTTGTCAACACAAAAGTCTTGTTCATGGCAATAAAAATCAACTATAACCCAATTTGGTCAATGTCTGCTATAATAACTTGCCATGAAGACCCTTTCATCTCCTGAAATTCCCGTGGCCCTGATCCGTAGTAAAAATTATAAGCGGAATCAGCTGAAAAATCATATTGCCGAGCTTGTTAAAGCCTGCGGTTTTACCCTGAGCCCCGGTGCCCGGCTGTTGCTCAAACCCAATCTGGTGGCAGCGGCCCGTCGCTGTGATCCGGCCTGTACCCATCCTGATTTTGTTGCTGCCGCAGCTGAATATTTTGTTGACTGCGGGGCAAAGGTAAGGATAGGCGACTCACCTGCTACCGGTGGCGGGCTCAGGGCCATGGCCATCTCCGGCATGAGTGAGAGCCTGTCCCGTCTTGCGGTGGAGCAGGTGGAATTTTCTCGAACCAGGACACAGGTTTTACCCTGCGGGATCAGACTTCAGGTGGCGAGGCAGGCCCTGGAATGTGATGCCCTGATTAATCTGCCCAAGGTCAAGGCCCATAGTCAGTTGCGCGTAACACTGGCCATGAAAAATTATTTCGGGGTGGTCAAGGGGTGGCGCAAGGTCATGGCCCATCAGATGCATGGGGCAAATCAGGGCAGGCGATTTCTTGATCTTCTTCTGGAATTGCCTGACATTCTTCCTGGCGGCATTACTTTGGTGGATGGGGTTGAGGCCATGCATGGCACCGGGCCCATGCATGGAAAAAAATATAAGCTGGAACTGCTGGGAGCGGCCTGCAACGCCCAGGCCCTGGACACTGCCCTGCTTGATGTTTTAGGGGTGGATGGGGCTGACAGCCCTCTCTGGCAGGCGGCAGCAAATATGGAAGCACCCGGTACGCGTCGGGAAATGCTTTACTTTCCCCTGGCCCGACCGGACGAATTGCGGGTTGCCGGTTTCAAGGTTCCTACTACCCTTGTTCCTGTCCGTTTTTCCCTGCGTCATGTTATGGGCAGCCTGGCCAACCGCATTAAGGTCTTCCGGCGAAAGCGCCGGCAACGATATTCATAACAGCGCTCAATAAACTACAACTAACGTATAAAACCCTTAACTGTAAGCGTTTCATCATAACCGGCCATGAGACTTAAGCCATGATTCAAAATCAGCGACACTTAAGGGCCGGCTGTAATGGTAGCCCTGCAGAATATCACAATTCATTTTCTTAAGCCGCTCGACAATCTCTCTGTTCTCAACGCCTTCGGCAACTACCTTAAGCCCCATATTATGGGCCAGATCAATGGTTGACTTGACAATGACTGCGTCACTTTCATCCTTGATCATATCCATGACAAATGATTTATCTATTTTCAGTTCCTTGACCGGCAGTTTTTTCAAATAGGCAAGAGATGAATAGCCGGTGCCGAAATCATCAATGGATATTTCAATTCCCATTTTGCCGATCCGGATAAGGATATCCAGGGCCAGCTGAGGATCTTTTATAACCGAACCCTCGGTAATTTCAACAGTAATGAAGCGGGGATCAAGGTTTACGGCGGCAAGCTGTCCCGTGATAATTTCCGGCAGATCCGGATCAAGCAGGGTAACAGGACTTATATTTACGGCTACTTTCAGCTTCAGATTCTTTTTATGCCATTGCTCTGTCTGGGCCAGGGCTTTTTTCAGCACCCAGACGGAAAGCTGTTTGATAAGTCCGGTTCTTTCCGCCAGAGAGATAAATTCATCCGGGAAAATCATACCATGTTTATTATGCTGCCAGCGCACCAGGGCCTCAACCCCGATAATCTTATTGGTTTTTATATCAATCTGCGGCTGATAGTAAAGAACGAGATCATCATTCTCTATGGCCTGGCGCAGTTCTCCCATCAGGGTAAGACGTTTGGGACTGTGCTGATCAAGCTCGGGAGAATAAACAGCATAGCCTTTATTGTTTTGTTTAGCGACATACATGGCAACATCGGCCCGCTGGATTATGGTGTCGACATCTTTGCCGTTTTCCGGGGCCACGGCAATACCGATACTGGCCTGGACATCAAGGTTGATACCTTCCAGGGAAAATGGGGAACTGAGAGACTGCTGAATTTTTTCTACAATAACCAGGACATTGTTTTTTTCCTTGATTACCGGGAGCAGGATGGCAAACTCATCACCACCCAGCCGGGCCAGGGTATCGGATTCCCTTACCATTGACCTTAAGCGCAGGGCAATACTGTTTAACAGCCTGTCACCGTTATAATGGCCCAGGGTGTCATTAATTTCCTTGAAATGATCGATATCCAGCAAGAAAAAAGCCAGAATCTTACCTTCCCGCTGGGCAATATGAAGAGCCTGCTCCAGACGATCCCTGAGCAGAATCCGGTTGGGCAGATTGGTGAGCGAATCATGGGTAGCCGCATGCATGGCCTGATGTTCCAGGCTGGCCGCCTGGTTACGAAGTTCCTCGGTCTGATCAATGACCATGGCGCTGGCCTCAAAGGCCATTATTGAACTGACATACTGGCCCCAGAAGGCAAAAACAAAGGGCATAATATCCAGGATCCACAAAGTAAAGTTTGTTTTCTGCGCCCTCATGATTGTATAAAGGGTTATTTTGCCGCTTGCGAGGTAAGCGGAAAGCAGAGTAGCCAGCACCAGGGCGATCACGGCAATAGAGGTGCCGTAAACAGCAGGACGCGTAACCCTTGATTTCATTATTTCGCTGTTATTTTTTAACGCCTGACCTATCTTGTCCATTGACCTGTTCCCCTGTTACGGATTTTATAAGCACATATCAGAGAATAGTAACCGTTCACCAGAGAGTAAATCTTTGCAATATTTAAGTCTCTAATCGTTTACCAGTGCCTTAGATTTGTTCATTTGTGTCTGCGCAGCATACTGGTGTTATTCAAGCAGGCTCAAATGGGCAAAGATGAGGTGCTGGTGAACGATTACAGAGAATAAGTCTATTATCAGGAAATAACGGAATAATGTCAAATCAAGTTTTTACTTATTTATCATTTTTATTTCGCCACCACAAAGGAGTCAGGATATCCGGACTTTTCAAAATATTTTTCCAGTTTCCCGGCACCCCGCAGGGTATTTCCGCCATGTACCTGAACCCGGTAAAAAATCATGTCGCCCCGGTCATATTTACGAATCAGACAATTTTTCCCCTGCCCTCTTATTTTCCGGCAAAGCCTGCGGGCATTATCCAGCAAGGTAAAAGAGCCGATCTGGATATAAAAATCTCCGGTCTTAAAATCCGGATGAGGAAGGAACCGTTCAACTTTTTTGTTGTTTTTCCGGTAAGTAACTGCTTCACCCAGGGCAGTAAGTTTCACCCTGGCCGTTCCTTTGGCAACGACGCCTAATTTTTTGGCGGCCGTGTAGCTGAGATCAATAACTCGTCCTCTGACAAAGGGGCCGCGATCATTAATCCTGACTACCATTTCCCTGTTATTGTCCAGGTTTTTTACCAGCACCCTGGTATTCATGGGCAGGGTCTTGTGGGCTGCGGTTTCAGCATACATGTCATAGGTTTCACCGTTTGAAGTTTTTCGGCCATGAAACTGTCTACCATACCAGGAGGCAATACCGCGCTCTTCAAAACCCTGGGCAGTGGGCAGAGGATAATATTTTCTGCCGTTAATTCTGTAAGGTCGCTGGGTGCCCGGCGTTTTGCGGCCCGGAACCGGCGGGCCCGTGGGAGGAGTTACCCTGGTTGCGCAGCCGCAGAGCAGAAATAAAATTACCAGCAGCAAAGAGAATAATTTTTTCATTTGTTGATTTTTTTAAGTCGTAGTTGATAAAAGGCGCCGGCCCTGCCGATGGTATGGGGGACATAGGGCAGCAGACCGCCGTTCGGGGCGGCAGCAGGAGTAATAGCGTCAAAGACAACCTTCTCCTCTTCATTGACGTAAGACAGATGCAGATCAAGGATTGGCCGGCAGACGCGCAGCATTTTTCCATCCCGACAGAGGGTAAGCGGCTCCCAGCGCCGCTGCCTGAAGCCTTTTAACCAGATTCCCAGCCGGGCCGTACCCGTTATTTTATCACGCATAAAGGGCACAGGGTATTCCTCGTCCGTGTAAAGATTTGTTTCCAGCTCATCTTCAACTTCGTAACAGGACTGGACTGTCAGCGCCCCCCAGGGATCATAATCCTCAGCATCCTGACGGAGCAGGTTGATTTCCTGATCATTAAAACTCCACTGGGCATGGCAGACCGTGCAATGGACATCCCGGTCATAACGTTTATGAGCCGGATGTTTCAGCCGGGGAACCTCCACTTTTTTGCCGTCCGTCCGGCGAAGCAGGAAAATTTTATCCTCTTGCCGCCGAAGATTGCCGGGCAGAATTTTCCCTGGCTCATGACAGGTTTTACAGGTTATTTTCCGGCCTGGCGACCGCATTAAATCGCGCCCAGGATGGCAGTCAAGACATATAAGCCCTTTCTGCTGATGAATATCCGGGGTCAATTGCTGAAATTCTATTCCATAGGGCCGGGCGGATGGGCCGTCTGCCCGATACGGGGTGCGAAAATCCCAGTGAAAATCATGTTCAAAACGACCATGATAATCGCTGCCCACATAGTTGCCGTAATGGCAGCGCAGACAGGGCTCATCGGAATCAGGCCGGGTGAATTCATGATTTTTTAAATTGCCGTCGTCGTAGGCCAGATGACAGGCAGCGCAGCCGGTGCCGTGAACAGTAGCCGGGTACGGATCACCTTTATAATAGACATGACAGCG
>JANTGB010000076.1 GCA_024763115.1 Desulfobulbaceae bacterium
GTGCCGTAGATTTTTGTGATCAGGGCGGCGCAGCGTATTAGTCATACGTAAGCCGGACTGATCGCGGAAATATGCGGTGCCCTGTGAGCAGTTACAAGTAGAATTAACCGGTGTAAATGTTTGTAAAATAAAATTTGCTTGAAAAACCGTTGAATAATTAGTAACTTTATACACATATAGAAATTATTACTAAAAGGAGAATTTTAATGAGAAAAAAATTGTTAATTTCAGCCTTGACAATCATGGCAGCTTCCCTTGTAAGCAGTAACGGTTTTGCCCAGATTGAAGAAGAATCAATTACTTTTTCACCCCTGATTGGTGGAATTGTTTTTGAAGGAAATCAGAATGTTGATGATGATATGGCCGTTGGTCTGGGCTTTGGATACAATTTTACCAAAAACTGGGGCGCCGAAGGAACATTCAGGTTCATCGACACTGAAGACGACATAAGCGGCTCAAGTGAAAATATTGACGGCAGGTTGTATCATCTTGATGCCCTGTATCATTTTATGCCGGACAACAAACTGGTACCCTATGTTGCCGCCGGACTTGGCGGAATCACCCTGGAAGACAATCCGGACGGCAATAACACCAATCCTCTCTTTGACTATGGGGCCGGAGTAAAATATTTTCTTAATGAAAATGTGGCACTGCGCGGCGATGTCCGTCACATGGTAACTTTTGATGATCACTATAATAATCTTGTTTATGCCGTTGGCTTGGCTTTTCAGTTCCCCATCAAACCTGAGGTGGTTCCCGCTGTAGCGCCTCCTCCCCCGCCTCCTGAGCCGAAACCGGCTCCGGTTGTGAAAAAAGCCCCGGCTCCCAAACCAGTTCCGCCGCCTCCGCCGATAATGGAAGAGGTTTCAGTAAAACTGCATATTGAATTTGATTTCGACAAAGATAATGTAAGATCAATCTATGAAAATGATTGTCGCAGGGTAGCAAAATTTCTCAGGGATTATCCGGAGGTAACTATTGAGGTAGATGGTCACACTGATTCAAGGGGTGATGCTGATTATAATATGAAGTTATCGCAACGAAGGGCTGAAAACGCCAAAAATTACCTGATTAATAATTATGGGATAGATCCGGCGAGAATAACGGCAAAAGGCTTTGGCGAAACACAGCCTGTTGCTTCCAATGATACGGATGAGGGAAGGCAGAGAAATCGCCGGGTAGTTGCCGTGGTAAAAACCATGGTTGAAAAAAAATAAAAAAAAACTGGTAACTGCTCACAGGGTACCGGACCCGGTATCTTGTCAGCTCGCTTGCCTGCATCCTGTAACCAGTTACTATTATCTCTAAGAGAGCTTACCCGTGAGTAGTTACAATGATTGAGCAGTTTTTATAATAAAAAAAGGAGCCTCCGGGCTCCTTTTTTTATTATTATAGGTAACTACTCATGGGGTAAGCGTCCTAAGCTTTTTTCCAAGACTCGGCTTGAAAAAAGAGGCCTCCGGCAGCTCGACAAAGATCGCCTGTTGAATTGTAGGTCTGCTTGCTACCACCATATATAGAGAAGTTACCAAAAATCAAAACAAAAAATTGTTTAGACAATGGTCGTAAGCGCCTGATTTATTTTTGAGTGAACCCAAAGCGTAGATTTCGAGCGAGTACTGAACAGAGTGACAGCTTTTCTGAAGTAAGGCACTGAAATGCAAAAATATTTACTTAAATCAGGTTGGCGTTATCCTCACGGTACGACATTTTCGCCCGAGGGAACGAATTTTTGTATTTTTTCAAAAAACGCTACCGGAATGGAGCTGCTTCTTTATGAAACCCCTGAGGCGGTTAAACCCTTTCAGGTGGTGATACTTGATCCGGAAGAGAACCGCACCTTTTTTTTCTGGCATGTTTATGTTGTCGGGCTGCCGGTCGGCATCTGCTACACCTGGCGAGTCAATGGTCCTTATGATCCGGTAGATTCAGGATTTCGTTTTAACCCGGAAATGGAACTGGTTGATCCCCGGGCAAGGATTGTTACCGACAATTTCTGGGACAGGAGAAAGGTCTGTAAATCGGATGCGAGTCGGGGCAAAAGTCTGCGGGCCATGGTCTGTGATTCCGGGGATTATGACTGGGAGGGAGATACCAACCTTCACCTGCCGCCGGAAAAAACTATTATTTATGAACTTCATGTCGGCGGTTTTACCAGGCATGAATCCTCAGCGGTAAAGCAGCCGGGAACCTATGCCGGAGTTATTGAAAAGATACCTTATTTGCGTAAACTGGGCATCACCGCTGTTGAGCTGCTGCCGGTAATGGCCTTTGATGAGCAGGATGTACCGGATAGTACCTGGAACCTGGGCCATAAAAATTATTGGGGCTATTCCACCCATAGTTTTTTCTCCCCTCATCCCGGTTATTGCCGGGTCCCGCTTGCCGGGACTCATATAAATGAATTTCGCGATATGGTCAAAGCCCTGCATAAGGCCGGTATTGCCGTTATCCTTGATGTGGTTTTCAACCATACCGCCGAGGGGGGAGCTACCGGGCCGACAATTAATTTCAAGGGACTGGCCAATGACAGCTTTTATCATCTTGAAGAGCATGACCGCAGTATTTACCGAAATTATTCCGGTTGCGGCAATACGGTAAACTGTAATCATCCCCTGGCGGCTAAATTTATTGTTGAGTGTCTGGAATACTGGGTAAGGGAAATGCATGTTGATGCCTTTCGTTTTGATCTGGCCAGTATTCTGGCCAGGGGGATGGACGGCAGGCCGGATCCCTATGCCCCGGTAATCTGGAATATTGAATTTTCCGATATTTTGTCCCGTTGCGGACTCATTGCCGAGGCCTGGGACGCCGGCGGTCTCTATCAGGTGGGCGGCTTTCCCGGTCTGCGCTGGGCCGAATGGAACGGCCGTTACCGGGATGTTATCCGGCAGTTTGTCAGGGGAGACAAGGGGCTTGTCTGCGAGGTAGCGACCCGGCTCTGCGGCAGCAGTGACCTTTATGAGACTTCCGGGCGGTTGCCCATTAACAGCATCAATTTTGTTACCTGTCATGATGGTTTTACTCTTTGGGATCTGGTTACTTATAACAAGAAACATAATGAAGACAATGGCGAATACAACCGGGACGGCTGTAATCATAATTTGAGCTGGAACTGTGGAGTTGAAGGGGAAACCACGGATCAGAAGATCAACAGGCTGCGTCTGCGGCAGGCTAAAAACGTTATGGCTGTTCTACTCCTCAGTCACGGGGTGCCTATGATCCTCTCCGGTGATGAGGTTCTCCGCAGCCAGCAAGGCAATAACAACTGCTATTGCCAGGATAATGAATTGAGCTGGTTTGACTGGAGCCTGGTAAACAAAAATAAAGAAATGTTTCGTTTTGTCAGGGAAATGATTGCCTTTCGACTTCGTCATTCATGTCTGGCCCCGCGTCGTTTTGTCAGTGGCGTCAAGGAGAAGGGCAGGCGGCTGCCCGATATTACCTGGCATGGCCGAAAGTTGAAAAAACCGCCCTGGAATGATCCGGATGATAACCTGCTGGCCTATACTCTGGGAGGGGTCGGCCGCAGTGACGCGGATCTTCATATAATTTTGAATATGAATAATAAGAAAAGTCAGGTTCGTCTGCCCTATATCCGGGGGCGAAAATGGTATAAGGCTATTGACACGGCAGCGAAAAGTCCTGCTGATATTATATTGCCGGGCAGGCTGAGGAAAACGGAGAAGAAGGTATGCCTGGTAAAAGCTCATAGCATTAAAGTTTACGAATCAGGAAAATAAAATTATGAGACTGGAAAAATTAAACGGTTATTCTGCTTTTCCCGGGCCGGTTGTGACGGTTATCATGGACGGCATGGGTATTGGCCCTCATGATGAGAGTGATGGTGTTTTCATGGGATATACTCCGAAACTTGACGAGCTTTTTCAGGAAAAACTTTTTACCCGGCTCAAGGCCCACGGTACTGCGGTGGGAATGCCGGATGATGGTGATATGGGTAATTCCGAGGTTGGTCATAATGCCCTGGGCGCGGGTCGGGTTTTTTCCCAGGGGGCAAAACTTGTCAGTGAAGCGCTTGCCTCAGGGCGGATATTTCAGAGCCGGGCCTGGAAGGAGATCCGAAAAAGATGCGCTCACGGCGGAACCCTTCATCTGCTGGGTATGGTGTCCGACGGCAATGTTCACAGCAATATCCTTCATCTATATATGCTGCTCGAGCAGGCAGCCAGGGATGATTTTCGCCGGGTACGGGTGCATGGACTGCTGGACGGCAGGGATGTCGGGGAAAAAAGCGCGCTTGATTATTTTATTCCCCTTGAGAAAAAATTAACAGAACTGTCAGCTGAGAACAGGGACTATCGCCTTGCTTCAGGGGGGGGACGGATGGTCACCACCATGGATCGCTATAATGCTGACTGGTCGGTTGTGGAAAACGGCTGGAAGGCCCATGTCCTGGGGCAGGCCAGAGAATTTCCTTCAGCAGTTGAGGCGATAAAGACCTCTTATAAAGAAAACCCGGCCATGACTGATCAGTATATGGCAGGTTTTGTTGTGGTTGAGAACGGCAAACCCGTCGGTACCATTGAAGACGGCGATGCTGTTGTTCTTTTTAATTTTCGTGGTGACCGGGCCATCGAGATTTCCCGGGCCTTTACCGAGTCTGATTTTAAAGAATTTGAGCGGCAACGGGTTCCTGATGTTTTTTATGCCGGAATAATGGAATATGATTGTGATGCCCATATTCCTCCTGACTATCTGGTAGAACCTCCGGCTATTGATCATACCCTGAGCGAATACCTTTGCGCCGCCGGAATCACTTCATATGCCGTTTCCGAGACCCAGAAATTCGGCCATGTCACCTATTTCTGGAATGGCAACAAGTCAGGTTATATTGACGAGAAACTGGAAAAATATGTGGAAATACCCTCTGATAAAATAACTTTTGATCTCAGACCCTGGATGAAAGCGGCTGAAATTACTGATCAGGTTATCGCCGCAATTAACAGCGGCAAATATAAATTTATCCGTTTAAATTATGCCAATGGCGATATGGTGGGGCATACCGGAGTTGAAGCTGCCGTGCGTATTGCCGTGGAAACAGTGGATTTATGCCTTACCCGGTTACTTGCGGCCTTGAAAGAGGCGGGCGGAGTTGCCCTTGTTACCGCAGATCACGGCAGTGCCGACTGCATGTGGACGGAGAAAAACGGAAAAAGAACACCCATGGTTGCCCATACCAGAAATCCGGTTCCCTGTATTATCAAGGACTATAGCGGCAAAAATAATTTCTCCCTGACTGATATTGCCGGTCCCGGTTTAAGCAATGTGGCGGCAACAATCTGTAACCTGCTGGGGTACCAGGCACCGAGTGAATATGATGAGTCTCTGCTGACTTTAGGCGCTTAGGCCCCTGTAATTGTAACTGTTCAGGTAGGGGAGAAAAACCGCCACAATCAATGTCCTGTAACAGTTCAGAGGTAAGCGAACGAAGTGAGACTCCGTGTGCCTTAGATGTGAGTGATAAGGCCGGCGCAGCATACCGGCGCAATGTAAGACAGACTGTTTGGGCGCAGATGGAGCGCAGCTGAACAGTTACAGAATTTGTTATGTTTTAATCCGGGAATGCACTTGTTTCAAATGACCACAATATATAGTGCACATCCTGCCGAGAAGGAATATTTTGTAAAACCTGCCTTCTCAGCAGCAGGTTTCTAATTTGTTTAAATTATAAGAATTTTTCAACAATAAATCCCTTCTCTTTTTGATATGGAGGATGCCTGCAAATAAAATAACGCAAAATTAACCTGTTATCAAAAGATTTCTGCAACTACAAGATGTAGTATGTGCTGGAGTTAAGTGCATACCCCGGTAATTATAATTAACAACCCAATAATTTGTTATATTTTAATTGACAACTCAATATTTTGTTATTATTAGTAAATTTTGTTGATTGTTTCTTGTGTATGGTTCATCGATTTACCTGCTTTTCAACTGATAATGAAAAGTGATTTTTTGTCAATTGTCATTTTTTTGGAAGTCGCTGATCGTTTTTTGAACGAATTAACACCGGGATACAATGGAGCATTACGCTAATTCATTTCAGCACATTCTGGCTGAACTTGAACGTATTGACCTGCTTGTTCAGGTAGAGGTCGGACGTGCCCGGCAGGTGCAGACAGGCGATTCCGAGTTTCAGGGAATCTATATTCCGGAACAGGAGGTAGATGCTCTTCTGGCGCAGCCCGTTGGAATGCCTCGCTGGGCGGCCGGCCCTGCGCCTTTTCCTCTTGAAGTCCGGGCGGCGCTTGATCGGCTGACTGGAAAAATCGCCCGGCGCAGGGAAGAAAGCGCCAGGCAAAACATTACCCTGCGCCTTGACAAGCTGGCACGTCTCTTTAAGCTCCTTCCAGCCGATATTGATATATTGCTGATCTCTCTGGCGCCCGAGCTTGACCTGCGCTACGAACGTCTCTACGCCTATCTCCAGGACGACGTAACCAGGAAAAGGCCCTCCGTAGACCTTGTCCTGAATCTGCTGTGCCCTTCTTTTGAGGAAAAGTTAAAATTTCGTTCCCGTTTCGATTCAGATTCCCCTTTGCTCAAGAACGGCCTGATTCATCTTTTTGCTGACCCGACTCATCATAATCCGCCTTTGCTGGGCAGATATATCAAAATGGATGAGCGGGTGGTGAATTACCTGTTAGACTCCGACGAAATCGACTCTCGTCTCCTGCGATACGCCCGACACATCGTGCCCCTGGCCCGGCCTGAAAACATACTCCTGCCTTCTGAGGTTAAACGCCGTCTGATTGCGCTGAGCCGGGATAAAAACAGAGACGATGACGGGCTGATCTTCTATTTTCAGGGACCTTACGGCATTGGAAAACAGATCATCGCCGAGGCGATCTGCGGGGATCTGGGAATTGGGCTGTTGGCTGTTGACGGAGAATGTCTGCTGAATACCGAAGAAAAAAATTTTGCGGAAACGGCGCAACCGGCATGTCGCGAGGCACTGCTGCAGGGTGCGGCCCTGTACTGGGATGGCTTTGACGCCCTGCTTGCCGATGACAGGCGTGTTTCCCTGGATATACTGCTGGGTGAACTGGGGTCGCGGAGGGAATTGACCTTTCTGGCAGGGGATATCGCCTGGGAGCCGATGGATGCGCTGCACGCCAAAACCTTTGTGCGCATCGAGCTTCCCCGTCCCGACTATGCCGAACGTATTCAACTGTGGGCCGGATCAATGGACGGCGATACATCTCTTGCCTCTGAAGAGGAAATGAGCGCTCTGGCCGACAAGTTCCGCTTCACCGGGGGGCAGATCCGTGATGCCGCAGCCACGGCCCGCAATCTGGCCCGCTGGCGCGATCCTGAAAACGGGCATGTAACCCTGGACGACCTTTACAGGGCCTGCCGTCTGCAGTCCAACCGCAGGCTGGCCACGCTGGCCAAAAAAATCACGCCCTGTTACAGGTGGGACGACATTGTGCTGCCTTCAGACCGGCTGGAGCAGCTGAAAGGAATCTGCAACTACGTAAAGTATCGTTCCCTGGTTTACGACCAGTGGGGCTTTGACGGCAAACTTGCAATGGGCAAGGGCTTAAACGCCCTGTTTGCCGGTCCTTCAGGCACAGGCAAGACCATGGCCGCCGATATCATGGCAGGGGAACTGGGGTTGGACCTCTATAAAATCGATCTTTCCTCGGTGGTGAGCAAATATATCGGCGAGACCGAAAAAAATCTGGCCCGCATCTTTGCCGAGGCCGAGACCAGCAACGCCATCCTGTTCTTTGACGAGGCCGACGCCCTTTTCGGCAGACGCAGCGAGATACGCGATTCCCACGACCGTTATGCCAATATCGAGATCAGCTATCTGCTGCAGAAGATGGAAGAGTACCAGGGGGTTGTTATCCTGGCCACGAACCTGCGCAAGAACATGGACGACGCCTTTGTGCGGCGAATGCATTTTACCATCGAATTTCCATTCCCCGCCGAAAACGACCGGCGGCGGATATGGGAGAACATCTGGCCTGCTGAAACTCCCCGAAGCCCTGATCTGGATATGAATTTCATAGCCGGTCGTTTCGAGGTTGCAGGCGGCAACATTCGGAACATTTCCCTGGCTGCCGCCTTTCTCGCCGCAGATGACGGCGGGATGGTCAATATGGCTCATCTTACCCGGGCCATACAGAGGGAGTACCGGAAGATGGGCAAGGTGGTGAAGGGAGCGGAGTTTGGGAAGTACGGCGAACAAATGGCATGCGGGGCGTGACGCATAATATGTGTCAATGCTTTTTATCTTAGACGAGGTGTAACATGTCGAACCGTCAATTTGATACCGGAACCGAGACCAGGTCGAATCCGTCACAACAACCGGCAGGACGTTTAAAACAGGGACGTGTCGCAGAAACCGGCATTCCCCCTGAGCATTATCCGCTGTCACCGGCTGTAGGCAGCCTCGGCAATATATTATCTGCCCGTACCCAGGCAGCCATGTTGAACCGGGCCACGGGCGGACGGCCATCCCGGGCCGGGCAATCCCTGCTTCAACTGCAGCGCCGGTATGGGAATCGCTATGTGCAGCGGGTATTGGCCCTGGCTAAAAAGGGAAGTGGCGAAGCGGAA
>JANTGB010000077.1 GCA_024763115.1 Desulfobulbaceae bacterium
CGCCGACCTGATCACGAAAATCTACGGCACCCTGTAACCAGTTACAATTACAGGGGTTAGCGAAGTTATAGCGCTTACCCCATGAGTAGTTACGATTATTTTAAACTTGACAGACTACCTCATAAGTCTGTGAGCAGTTACCGTTCATCAATGCGTTTGGTGGAACGACTATGATGAAAAATATAAATGTTCGGATTGCGCCTCGGAATGTGAAGTTATTTTTGAGTGAGCCCTAAGTCAAATTTCCTCTTTGCGCCTTTCGTCCTTGAGGATAGGAAAAAAGAAGTTTTTTACCCTTTTTCCCGCATCTTAAGCCCCCGGCAAAATGGAGCATGGCCCCTCCCCGACCAACCAGGGCCAGGTTGAGAAGCTGGTCGATTTTGCTAAAGGAGGGACGGGCTTCCATTTTAATAAAAATCATTTCCAGAATACGTCTCTGGATGGCCCGGTGCATTTCCAGAAATTTAACAATATCCAGACTTATATTTATATTATCCCCATCTCCTGTCAGCTGTATTGTTTCAGACCAGGCTTTGCCGCTCAACCGGGACAGCAGTTTTTCCTCATCCGTCAGAATCATGGCAGTCCGCCTTAAGGTGCGGCGGATATTGACATTGTAATTCTTAAGTTCCGGAAGCAGATCCAGCCTGATCCGGTTGCGTAGATAACGCCGATCGCGGTTGGAGCTGTCTTCCAGAAACTGGATATTCCTGTCCTCCAGATAGGTAAGCAGGTCATGTTTGGCCGTGGTCAGCAGGGGACGGATTATCCGGTTATTGCGAATAAAATTCATCCCGGAGAGGCCGCAGCGACCAGTGCCGCGAATCAGGCGCAGCAGCAGCTCTTCGGCCTGATCATCGGCGGTATGGGCTACGGCGATTTTTTTAGCCTGAAATTTTGCCGCAATTTTTTCCAGGAAGGCATAACGAAGTTCCCTGGCCGCCTGCTCTATGGACATCTTTTTTTCTTTGGCAAATTCTTTTACCCTGACCCGGCCTATTTCCGAGGGAATTATCAGTTTTTTCGCCTGCTGCCGGACAAGTATTCTCTCCTGGCCTGTTTCATAGGGACGTAAGCCATGATCTACATAAACGGCAACCAATTTATGGTCAAGCGCGGCCAGGACATGAAGCAGCGCAAGGGAATCCGGCCCCCCGGAAATACCCGCAACCACGACCTCGCCGGGGGCAATTAACTTTTCCCTCTTAAGAAGTTTTGCTATTTTTTTTTCCAGAGAATGCATTGGGAAATTGACAAGTTACTGTAGTTAAGATTATCCTAAGGGCTCATTCAAAAATAAATTCGCAGAGATATGAGGTGTAAGGTGGGCATTTAGGCGCTTACGACCATTGTCTAAACAATTTTTTGTTTTGATTTTTGGTAACTTCTCCATATGTGGTGGTGGCACCCAACCGTATGTCTGCTAAAATGCAGATTCAACTGCCCCGAAGGGGCCTCTTTTTTCAAGCCGAGTCTTGGAAAAAGCGTAGGCGCTTAAGCGCCTAAAGATTCTAAGTCCACTTCCACTTTAGTGGGTTAGAGAAGTTATCTGATTGCATGCAGACGCAGGCATAGCTTATTAAGCTACGTTCCAAGATTGCATAATTAAAAATCGCTTTTCTAAATGTTCAGACTTACGTATAACTAATACGCTGCCCCTGCCCAGTGAGTAGTTACCTCTTGCAAACAACTGTAACCCGATATTATTTCAAAATCCAGCAAAGAGACCAATGTTATGAAAATCCGTAAAGCTGTTATTCCGGTTGCCGGCCTGGGAACCCGCTTCCTTCCTGCCAGCAAGGCCATTCCCAAAGAAATGCTGACCATTGTCGACCGCCCCACCATTCAATATATTGTTGAAGAGGTCGTAGCCTCGGGCATTGAACAGGTGATTCTGATTACCAGCGAGGGCAAGGCAGCCATTGAAAACCATTTTGATTATAATTTTCATCTTGACAAAATTCTGATTGAAAAGAAGAAAACCAAGCTGGCCGAAGAGATGCGACACATCTCCAACCTGATTGATATTGTTTCCGTGCGCCAGAAAAAACCCCTGGGCCTGGGGCATGCCATCTGGATGGCCCGGCATGTGGTTGGAAATGAACCCTTTCTGGTACTGTTGGGTGATGACCTGGTATTAAGTGAACAACCTTGCTGCAAGCAGATGATTAATCTTTACCGTGAAGTTCAGGAATCCATTGTTGCCATTCAACAGGTTCCATTGGATCAGACCTATCAATACGGTATTGTCGAGGGCAGAAAAGTGCGGGACAGGGTAATCAAGGTTGACCGTATGGTCGAAAAACCAGCGCCAGGCACCACCAGATCCGACATGGCCATTATCGGCCGTTACATCCTGCAACCAGATATATTTAACATTCTCGAAACAACTACGCCCGGACACGGCGGTGAAATCCAACTAACCGACGCCCTGCTTGCCCTGTCCAACAAACGGGGCATGTATGCCTACCAGTTTGACGGCACTCGTTTTGACGCAGGAGACAAAATCGGCTATCTGAAAGCCGTTATCGCCTTCGCTCTTCGTCATCCTGATATCTGCGTTGATTTCAGTGATTACTTAAAGGATGTTGCCGGCCAGTTATAATGTGGCTCAAGTCAGGTTCGAGGTGCAGTTAAAATATGGGTCTTTTCCTGGAAATTGCGGTTGCCGCTCCCATCAACCATACCCTGACCTATTCTTATGACGGCAGGCGTCGTCTCCAGCCCGGACTGCGCCTGCTGGTTCCACTCGGCCCTCGCCGGTTAACAGGATATCTCCTGGATATTTCAGAAAAAAAACCGCAAGGTGATTATCCGATCAAGGCAATTACCGATATTCTTGATCAAACTCCGGTTTTCCCGGCCAATATGATTTCCTTTTATCGCTGGATTGCTGATTATTATCATTATCCCCTTGGCGAGGTGATAAAGGGAGCCCTGCCCGGTGGGCTTGCCTGCCGGAGCGGCCGGGAAATTTTATTGACGACCAGGGGAGAAAAAAAAATTATCCCCTCCGGCGAAGACCAGAAAAAAAAATGGCTGCTTACCCTTTGCCGAAATAAAAAACTCCCGCCCCGGACTGTAGGAAAACTGTGGCGCGGCAGAAACAGGAGAATATTGCTTAAGTGGCAGGAACAGGGCTTGATTACCATTAACGAGGTAATAATCGGCCCGACCTGCAAAGCAAAAACTGAAATCTGCGTGGGCCCGGTAGAGGGAAAAACAGCTGATAACCTGAAAAAAAGTGAACAGAAAACCTTAAACCTTTTGACCGGGTTACTGAGTGATGACCGGAAAACCATTCCCCGCCGGGACATAACCCGCCGCTATTCAGGCGCAGGTAAGGCCTTGAAAAGTCTGGCCGCCAAAAAAATTATTTTTTTTGAAGAAAAAGAAGTCTACCGCGATCCCTTTGGCGAACGCCCCCCGGCCTTTGCCGAGCCGAATGTCCTCAGCTGCGGGCAAAAGAAAGCGCTTGCGGAAATTCTCCCGGCCATAAAGGCGAAAAAGTTTAAACCATTTCTCCTGCACGGTATTACCGGCAGTGGTAAAACCGAAGTTTATCTACGCGGGGCCCAAACGGCTCTGAAGATGGGCCGGACAGTGCTGGTAATGGTACCTGAAATTGCTTTGGCTGCGCAAATTGAGGGTCATTTCTTTTCCCGCTTCGGTTCTCTTGTCGCAGTACTGCACAGCGGACTTTCCAAAGGCGAACGTTTTGATCAATGGCAGCGGATCCTGCGGGGCCGGGCCCGGGTAGTAATCGGCGCCCGTTCCGCTATTTTCGCCCCTCTTGCCGACCCCGGCCTTATTATTGTTGATGAGGAACATGATCCTGCCTACAAACAGGAGGATTTGTTGCGCTACCAGGCCCGGGACCTCGCCATTCTCCGGGCCAGTCAGCAGCATTGCCCGGTTATCCTCGGTTCCGCCACCCCCTCTCTGGTCTCCTACCATAATGCCGGGCAGGGAAAATATCAGCTGTTAAACATGAAAAAACGTATCCATGACCGGCCTTTGCCCAAGGTGGAAATTATTAATCTCCGGAAACAGCCTCCGGTTAATGGTCGACCACCTCTTTTTTCCCCGCAATTGATCAGGGCATTGACTGATAATCTTAAGCAGCATAACCAGAGTATGCTTTTTCTTAATCGCCGGGGATTTGCCAATCTGGTTATCTGCCGGGACTGCGGCCATGTTGTCCAGTGCCGCAACTGCCGAGTCTCCCTGACCATGCATAAAAAAACAGCCGCCCTAATCTGCCATTACTGCGGTTACACAATAAAAAGCGCTGTTGTCTGCCCCAATTGCCGATCCGGTCGTATAAATGAAGTCGGCTTCGGCACTGAACGGGTGGAAATTGAGCTGAAGAAACTTTTTCCCCAGGCAAGAATAGGCCGTCTTGATCGAGATACCACGACAAAAAGAGCAGATTTTATCAAAATTTTAAAAGAGGTCAGGGAAGGCAGGATCGATATACTTGTCGGTACCCAGATGATTACCAAGGGCCATCATTTCCCCAATATGACCCTGGTGGGGATAATATGGGCTGACGGCGGCCTGGGCATGCCTGATTTCCGGGCCGGAGAAAGAACATTTCAACTCCTTTCCCAGGTCAGCGGCCGGGCAGGACGGGGAGAGAAAGAAGGCAGGGTAATTGTTCAGACCCATCAACCGGATCATTACAGTATCACCACGGCCGGAGATCATGATTATCAGGAGTTTTTTTCCAGGGAACTCTCCTTGCGAGCCTCTTTAAACTTTCCCCCTTACGGCCGCCTGATTAATATTAAATTCAGCGGTAAAAATGAAGATCTGGTAAAAAAAAGTGCCTTGGAGTTATATGAGAAAATCAAAGAAATAAGCCGGGTAAGAAAAGTTTCACTTCTGGGCCCTGCTCCGGCTCCTCTGGCCCGGATTCGCAGGCAATACCGCTGGCAGCTGCTGCTCAAGGGAAACACTATTAATAGCCTGCATGAAGTGGCGATTTTCAGCCGGGAACATCCGCCTGCCCCGGTTCGGGCGGGCAAGGTTAAACTTTTTATCGATGTAGACCCGGAAAATATGTTATAAAATGGTTCAGGGGTTCAGGGGTTCAGAGGTTCAGGGGTTCAAAGGTTAAGGGGTTCAAAGGTTAAGGGGTTCAAAGGTTAAGGTTTTATAATGGCTATTCAAGAAATTTTTAAATACCCAAGTCCCATACTGCGCAAAAAAGCAGCGAATGTCAGCCGGTTTAACGAAGAATTGCAGCAGCTGATACAGGATATGGCAGACACCATGTATGAAGCACCCGGGGTGGGTTTAGCCGCTCCTCAGATTGGAATCTCCCGGCGCGTGGTGGTTATTGACATAACGCCCAAGGAAGAAGATAATAAACTTATCGTTCTGATAAACCCGGAAATAATTTCTGGAGAAGGCAGCCAGGTTGATGAGGAAGGATGCCTAAGCGTGGTTGATCTGACAGCCAAGGTTAAACGGTTTGATCAAATTACGGTCAAGGCCCATGACATTAATGGAAAGTTACACGAGTTTGAAGCTGAAGAGTGGTTTGCCAGAGTCATTCAGCATGAAATCGATCATTTAAACGGTACCCTCTTTCTTGATCATTTAAGCAGCCTGAAGCGGGCCCTTTATAAGAAAAAACGAAAAAAGCAGCTTATGCGGGAAAAAGAAGAAGCGGAAAAAAATGACTAAAGATATTAAGCGGATAATTTTTATGGGGACTCCGCAGTTTGCTGTGCCCAGCCTTAAAGCCCTGCTTGATCAAGGCGAAAATATTGTCGGTGTCGTGACCCGGCCCGACCGTCCCAAGGGCAGGGGACGCAAGTTGACCCCGCCGCCGATTAAGTTACTTGCTCTTGAAGCCGACATTCCTGTTTTCCAGGCCGCTAAAATAAAAACGGATGAATTTTATAAGAGTTTACAGGAGTTACAGCCGGATCTGATAATTGTTGTTGCCTATGGGCGTATTCTGCCGCTAAATATTCTTAATCTGCCGAAGCACGGGGTTATAAACGTCCATGGCTCACTGTTGCCTGAATATCGGGGCGCGGCCCCGGTACAGTGGGCGATTATTCGCGGGGAAAGCAAGACCGGGGTTACGGTCATGGAGGTGGACAAAGGGCTGGATACCGGTGACATGCTGTTAAGGGCCGAAACAGCCATAAGCCCGGATGATACGGCAGGCAGCCTGGCGGAAAAACTGGCGGATCTGGGCGGCAAAACCCTGGCCCAGGCCCTTAATCTCATGCGTCAAGGCATTCTGTTGCCACAAAAACAGGATGATTCCCAGGCAACTTATGCTCCACCGCTGGAAAAGAAGATGGGTATTATTGACTGGACAAAATCGGCCCGGGAAATAGATTGCCTGATTCGCGGCCTCGATCCCTGGCCCATGGCCTGGACAACCTGTAATGATAAATGGTTGCGGCTTATGCGGCCTGTGGTGATAAATAAAACAGCAGGTGATAAACCGGGCCTGGTCTGCCGGGTGGATAAAAATGGTCTGCTGATAAGCTGCGGCCGGGACAGCCTGCTGGTTCGGGAAGTTCAGCTTCAGGGATCCAAACGCATGGATGTTGCTTCATTTATCTGCGGTCATTCCCTGGAACCTGGTTACGAATTCAAATGAAAATTGCCTACCTGGATTGTTTTTCCGGAATAAGCGGTGATATGTTTCTTGGCGCCCTACTGGACTGCGGTGTGCCGGAACAGGTGCTGCTGGACGGCCTGGGCTGCCTGGAAATCAGTGGATTTACCCTGAAAGCGGAAAAACAGGCGGTTTCAGGTATAAGCGCTACAAAATGCCTGATCTCCCTGGAGGAACAATATCATCATCGCACCTGGGCAACTATTCAGAAGATAATAAACAACAGCTCTCTGGATAAATTAATTAAGGAAAAGGCTCTGGCTGTATTTACCGCTCTGGCCCGGGCCGAGGCAGGAGTGCACGGCTGCAAGGTTAACGATGTTCATTTTCATGAAGTTGGTGCCCTTGATGCTGTTATTGACATAGTCGGCGCCGCTGTAGCTCTTGATTATCTGGCCATAGAACAGCTGACAACTTCTCCATTGCCCCTTACCAGGGGGTGGGTGGAGTGTGCTCACGGCAGACTGCCTCTTCCCGCGCCTGCCGTTTGTGAACTGGTCAGGGATATTCCGGTGTATGGGCTTGAAATCGACCGGGAACTGGTCACTCCCACAGGCGCAGCCCTGGTCAAAGCCTTAAGTTCGTCATTCGGCGTTTTTCCGCCCATGACTGTTGATAAGGTCGGTTATGGGGCCGGCAGCCGGCAACTGCCCGACAACAGGCCTAATCTTCTTCGTCTGGTCATTGGCAAATCTGCGGAAGTCAGTGAGACTCAGGAAGTAGAGGTAATTGAAACCCATCTGGATGACTGGTCACCCGAAGGATTTCCTCATGTAAGTGAGCTGCTTTTTCAGGCTCAGGCCCTCGATGTTGTGGTTATTCCTATTCAAATGAAAAAGGGACGGCCCGGTCTGCTTCTCCGGGTTATCTGTGAGCCGCATCGCTCCTGGGAACTGCAAAAAATTATTCTCAGCCAGACCACGGCAATAGGTCTGCGGTACCATCGGGAAAAACGTTGGACTCTGCCTCGAGAGATTGTGGTTGTCCCGACCCGCTGGGGAGATGTTGCGGTCAAAAAAGTTTTAACGCCTGAAGGAACACTCTTTTATCCCGAATATGAAGAATGCCGGAAAATTGCCGGAAAATTTAACCTGCCATTAAAAAAAATCTATAATGAAATCAGCTGTCTGAAAAACAAATAGAACCTCCCGACATGGTCAATCTTATAATGATAATAGCCACAGGCTTCTACAGTGGCTATGCCCCTAAAGCTCCAGGCACCTGTGGCTCTCTGGTGGCCCTGCCTATCCATTTCCTCCTCATCAAGCTTCCTGTTCCTTACTATTTTACCGCCCTGGGCCTGATTTTTATTATTGCCGTAATCACAGCCGGCGGGGCGGAAAAAATTATTGACCGGCCTGACCCCGGCGAGATCGTTATTGATGAAATAATCGGCATGCTCATAACCTTGATCTACTCACCGGTAAGTATTCCGGTCTGGCTCCTGGGTTTTTTTATTTTTCGTTTTTTTGATATTGTAAAACCTTTTCCAGTCAGCTGGTTTGATCAAAAAATACACGGCGGAACCGGCATTGTCATGGATGATGTGATGGCAGGATTATACAGCCTGGTCTGCCTGCAGTATATCTGCCATTTTATGGGTTGGTAGTTTATATAATTGGGGTCTATAATTGGTGTCAAAGTAAAATTAAACATCAAACTCCGTCGAGCGCTAACTACAGCTATACTTATGACAGAGATTGTCGTTTAACCCAGGTAAAAAATAGCCGGGTAGGTTGGGTTTAGGGCTCACCCAAAAATAACTTCGCATTCTAAGGCGCAATCTGAACATTTAGAAAAGCGATCTGCAATTATGCAATCCGGAGGCGTAGCTGTGCTACGCCTGCGGTTGCATGCAATTAGATCACTTCTCTAAATGTCCATATTACACCTTATCTCTACTA
>JANTGB010000078.1 GCA_024763115.1 Desulfobulbaceae bacterium
TGAGTACTTATTCTGTTTGCGGGGTGTTTTGCAAAAGGCTCGAAGCTGTCACTTCGAGCCTTTTTTGTTTTGTGGAAACACAAGAAGATAAATTAATGAAAAAGTAGGACGAAAAGGAAGTAAAAGAAAAGGCGTTACACTATTTGTCTCTTAGCAACGTTTACGACGAGTTACTCCAAGGCACTTTCACCCCTCAGGTAAGCGCTAGACTCCGATGGGGTACTGAAAAGAGTCCTAAAGTTCTAAGTCCACTTCCACTTTAGTGGGTTAGAGAAGTGATCTAATTGCATGCAACAGCAGGTGTAGCAGAGCTTCGCTTCCGGATTGCATAATTGCAGATCGCTTTTCTAAATGTTCAGATTGCGCCTTAGAATGCCAAGTTATTTTTGAGTGAGCCCTAAGGAATAATATTATGCAGAATTTTGTTTTAGAAAATCCGACAAAAATCATATTCGGCCGCGATACCATTAAGCAAATCGGCCCGGAAACTGCGGCATTCGGCCAAAATGCCCTTCTGGTATATGGTCGAAGCAGTGCCGTAAAAAATAAAATTTACGATCAGGTCGCAAGGTCTCTAAGTTCTGCCGGGGTGCAGATTTTTGAACATGGAGGAGTACAGTCAAACCCGATTTTATCCCATGTTCAGCAGGGAATTAAGCTGGCAAAAAAGAAAAAAATCGAAGTTATCTGCGCCCTGGGCGGGGGCAGCGTTATTGACAGCGCCAAGGCAATTTCCGCCGGAACTCTGGTTGAACATGATGTCTGGCAGTTCTTTAAAGCAAAAAAAAGCATAAAAAGCACCCTGCCTCTGACCTGCGTCCTTACCCTGGCTGCGGCAGGCTCGGAAATGAACGGCGGCATGGTAATAACCAATGAAAAAACGGCGGAAAAATTCGGGGTGGGCAATAAAAAGCTTAATCCCAAGGTGTCAATTCTTAATCCGGAGATCACCTTTACCGTGCCCCGTGATTATACGGCTTACGGGGCTGTGGATGCCATTGCCCATATTCTGGAATTTTATTTTACCACCCTGGATAAAAATACTCCGGTGCAGGATCGATTCATGGAAGGACTGATCATTAATATAATGGAAAGCTGTGAACGGGTATTAGCTGAGCCTGAAGACTATCAGAGCCGGGCTGATCTGATGTGGTGCGCCACCCTGGCCTTAAATGGCTGGACGGCGGCAGGTCTCGGCATGGTTGGTTTTCCCATGCACATGATCGAACATTCATTAAGCGCCCTTTATAATGTCCCGCATGGCGCTGGTCTGTCGGTTGTCATGCCGGCCTGGATGTCTTATAAAAACAAAGAAAATCCCGGCAAATTCGCCCAATTGGCTCGAAGAATATTTGCTCTTGACCATGAAGATGAATATGAAACCGCCAGGCAGGGGATAAAAAAACTAAAAGAGTGGTTTGTCAAGGTTAAAAGCCCGGTTAGCCTGACCGAGTTCAACATTCCGGCCTCGGACATTCCCCGCATTGCTGAAAATGCCCTGGGTTTAGCCAAACTCTGGCGTCTGCGCGGTTATCAGCAAAAGATTATTGAAAATATTTTAGTTTCTGCGTTATAATGACGAAAAAATAAGAGGATTATGTAGTGTGGGCAAAATAATCTGACGATTCACCCTTACCTCCCGAACCTCTGAACCTCTGAAGCCCTGAACCTAAAAATACAATATCCGGAGAATATTAGTGGCACATCAACATGTTACAGGTGAAGATATTTTTTTCCTGGAAGAAGAAACCATTCATTCCGAAGCAATTAAAAAACTGGAAAAGGAACTGGCCCAGGGCAAAACCCTTGACCAGGCCTGCGAGACGCTTTCCCGGCTTGAGAAGCCTTTAAAATCAGTAATTATCGATGATCTGCTCAAAATAATTCTGGCTGAATATCATTTTAATAAAGGTCGGGGATTAGACGATATAGCCCTGCTCCTGGGCATAACCTATGAAAAAATAGTTGAGGTAAAAATATCGATGATAAATGAATTGCAATATTCATTTGGCGCTGATTTTCAAAATGAATACAGTCACCTGACCCATTGAAAAACTCTGAGCCGAACAAAATGAATGGCATGGGAAAAAGCCCGGCAGAGCAACATCTGGTAATTTTTCAGGAATGGGGTTCCGGAGAGGCCAAGATTCAGGGCATTTGTGATTACGGGCATGATATTACCATAAGCCGCATTGTCGATATCAGGGAAAATCTCCCGGAACTAATTGATGAACCGAAAGATTATATTACCGCTGATTTTTCCGCAGACCTTGTTCTTTCCTTTCTTAAACATCCCGATCTTCTTTATTATCTGGCTCATCTCTGTGCCGACAAAAAAATTCCCCTGATCGCCTCGGGTAAAAAAGAACCTGAAGCAATAACTCCATTTACCTGCTGCGGCCTGGGCCGTCTGCCGGGGCTGGGGAATTATGGCGAACAATTCGGGGTTCCTGAATTTAAAACATTAGTTGAGTCTGGTAAAATTAAAAGAATTCAGGTATGGCGCGGGGCCTCCTGCGGGGCGACCTGGCAGATAATTCCCCGCCTCATCGGCCTGACTCCGGAAGCGGCCCTTGAATGCATTGCCCGTGAAGTTCAATACTTATGTCAGGCAGATCCCAGCGCCTTTGATCCGGTAAGCAGTGAGAGCCCGCTTCACTATGCCGGTCATGCCCACGCCAGAGCCCTGCGCAAAAGTCTTGATAATCACGACCATTCATGAACCGGGACGATATTTTCAAAAATGATTTTGCGCCGGGCGGAGATTTTACCTTTGACTCGAAGGTAGCGGAAGTATTTGACGATATGCTCAGTCGTTCCGTGCCCTGTTATGAGCAGGTCATTGCCATGACCGGCGCTATCCTGAAGAAGTTCCTGCGGCCAAAAGATTTGATCTGTGACCTTGGTTGTTCAACCGGCGCCACCCTGATTAACCTGGCCCGCGCCCTTGAAAAAATCAACCCTGTTTTCCTTGGATTTGACAACTCGGAAGCTATGATCGCCAAGGCAAGAATCAAGGCTGAAATGTATGGGAAAACCCAAAACATCACTTTTTATGAACAGGATATTCTTGAATTCTCCCTTCCTGATATCGGGGCTATAATCTTAAACTATACAATGCAGTTTATCCGTCCCCTGGATCGTCCTGAATTTGCCGTCCGCCTTTATGAGTCACTTCGTCCCGGCGGGGTGCTCATCATGAGTGAAAAGGTTATATTCCCCAATTCAACCATCAACCGCTGCTATATTGATTTTTTTCTTGATTTCAAAAGAAAACAGGGCTATTCGGAGATTGAGATAACCAGGAAACGGGAGGCCCTGGAAAATGTTCTGGTACCTTTTTCCTGCGCGGAAAACATTACCCTGCTCCGGCAGGCCGGATTCAGTGATGTTGAATCATTTTTTCAGTGGTTTAATTTTGCTTCCTTTATCGCAGTTAAATGACCGTTGAACTCGATAAAAATTATCTGCGTCTGCTGCCCAATGCCGATCTGGATGAGTTTACCCGTCAACTTGACGAAAAATACAGTTTTCTCCAAAGTAACAAAAAAGGTGTTGTTCGCTTTCGCAGGCTTTTAGATGCTGTTTGTCATCTGCGGGCTGAACATCTTGATTTTTCCGGCAAGGTGGTGGAGATCGGGCGTAAGGCGGAAATATCCACTGCGGATCATTCCCTGCTTTATGAGACGCTGCGAGCGCTTATACCCTGGCGCAAGGGACCATTTTCCATTTTTGATATTGAAATTGACAGTGAATGGCGCAGTAATCGAAAATGGCAGCGGGTGATAAAGGTCTTGCCTGATCTAAACGGCAGGGTTATCGCGGATATCGGGGCCGGCAACGGCTATTACATGTTTCGCATGGCTGAATATAATCCGGCCCTGGTACTGGGCTTTGAACCTTATCTCCAGCATTATTTTACCTTCAGTATGTTAAACGGCTTTGCCGGATGCGCCAATCTGCGAATGGAAGCCCTTGGAGTGGAAAGCATAAATCTGTTTCCCGCCTCTTTTGATATTATTTTTCTAATGGGCATTATATATCATCGCTCCGCGCCCATTGACATGCTGCGTGAGTTGAAAAAGGCCCTTAAACCGGGAGGAACGATAATAGTGGAATCTCAGGCCATCCCCGGTGACGATCCTGTGGCCCTGTTTTCAGCTCAACGTTACGCCAAGGTTCCGGGCACCTATTTTGTCCCTACTGCCTGCTGTCTGATAAACTGGTTGGCCAGAACCGGTTTTAAAGATATTGAATTATTTTTTCAGCATAAAATGAACAGCAGTGAACAACGGAGAACCGACTGGATGGTTTATGAATCCTACGCGGATTTTATTGACGCGGAAAATCCTGAGCTTACCGTGGAGGGGTATCCAGCGCCGATTCGGGTGTATATCAAGGCTCGAAATCTCAGCGCATAGGGCTCACTTGAAAAATTAAATTAGTAATAATATCGTAACTGCTCACAGGGCACTGCATATTTCTGCGATCAGTCCGGCTTACGTATGACTAATACGCTGCGCCGACCTTATCACGAAAATCTACGGCACCCTGTAACCAGTTACAATAACAGGGATTAGCGAAGTTAGGACGCTTATCCCATGAGTAGTTACATTATATCAACATATTATATTGCAGGATCAGAGGGCATGCTGGATGGCGTTCATGAAACGCTTACATGTGAATTGGAGTCATTGAAACCAACCAGTTCAATAAGGCGACGAATTATCTTGCGTCCTTCGCGGTCAAGATTTATAACCTCAAAGCCCGTGTCGTAAAAATCGGGGTTTATATCATTTGACGACCAGATGCTTCTGGCATCAAAGGTTAAATCCCGACTGCGAAAATATCCTTCCGGAAAAGTCAGCCGTAATGAGTAGTCTTTATCAATGGGCACGGGAAGCCTACTCACGAGTTTTATTCCCCTAGTGGTAATATCGACTAGTTTGCCCAGCAACTCATTGTTTTTATTGTTGAACACGTCAAGATAATAAATAAGATGCCGCCGTTTCAGCGACCTGATATCTTCCATCTATATTACCTCTCGGATTTTTATTTTTTCAAATTAATTAAGTAATCTCCTTTTTATTCTGGACTGATTTCTTATTTTTAGCAAGTTGTTTCATCATAAAATTTAAAACTTCGTCAACTGTCATCCGGGAAGAGTTTATATGAATTGCGTCATTTGCCGCAGTTAAAGGAGCGATGCTCCGACTGCTGTCATCATGGTCACGTTTTATCAGCTGCTGGAAAATTTTTCTTTCGTCAACCGGCTGTCCTTTTTCCTGAAGCTGCCTACTACGCCGTCTTGCCCGTTCCTCCGGCGAGGCATCAAGATAAAATTTATAGCGGGCCTGGGGAAAAACTACAGTGCCCGTATCGCGACCCTCGGCAACCACTGCTCCCTGACGGCCAATCTCCTGCTGGAGCCGGGTAAGTTTTTTTCTTACCAGGGGCAGAGCCGATACCGCAGAAGCAGCCATGCCCATTTCCGAGGTACGAATAGCCGCACTGACATCTTCATGTTCCAGTAAAACCCTGGTGTCATCCTTGCCGGGTAGAAGCTTAAGATCAAGATCAGTAAGCAGAGAGCTGATTTGTTCTTCATCATCTACGGCAACATTGCGACGTTTGGCCAGTAATCCCACGGCCCGGTACATGGCCCCGGTGTCAAGATAGGTATAGTTAAGCCGGCGGGCCAGTTCCCGGCTGATTGTGCTCTTGCCGCTGCCTGACGGGCCGTCAATGGTTATGATTGTATCATTGTCGGTCATCATTCCGCATCTCTCTTAAAACCTGGGCCACAGCACTTACAAGTCGTTTATTTTCTTTAACGGTTCCCACTGTAATTCTGATGTATGTCGGATAACCATAAGCGTTCATGGCTCTAATTATCACGCCTTGCAGTAGCATTTTTTCATAAAATTCTTTGGCGGCAAATCCAACATCAACCAGGAAAAAATTGGTCTGGGTGGGAAATGTCCGGCAACCAATCTGCTCAAGTTCCTTGCGCAGCCAGGCAATTCCCTCCCTGGTCATGGTCAGGGTTTTTTGATAATGTTCTTCATCTTCAAGGCTGGCCAGAGCACCAATCTGGGCCAGTTCATTAACATTAAACGGCTGGCGAACCCGGTGCAGATATGTGGCTATTTCAGCTGTCATTATGCCGAATCCAACCCGCAAACCAGCAATACCATAGGCCTTGGAAAAAGTACGCAGACCGACCACAGCGGTCTTGCCGTGCATATATTTTCTAACGTCAAGGCGCAACGCCAAATCAACAAAATCGACATAGGCCTCATCCAGCACAACAATAACGTTTTCCGGTATTGTGGCCAGAAAATTTTCAAACTCTTTTCCGGTAAAAACAGTTCCAGCAGGGTTGTTAGGATTATCCAGGAAAATCAGCCGGGTCTTATCATTAACCAGAGCGCTGATTGTTTTCAGGTCATGACGCATATTTTTCAAAGGGACAACCCGATTTACCCCGTTTCTGGCCTGCACCATGGTTTGATAAACAAGAAAGGAGGGATGGCTGGTAATTACCTCATCCCCTGGGCTGACAAAGGCTGCAACCAGCAATTCAATTATCTCATTTGAGCCGTTGCCGAATACAAGCTCATCCAGCCTGATCTCCAGTTTATCCGCCAGGGCCCGAGCCAGATAATAACAGCTGCCGTCAGGGTAGCGATGGAGATTTTCCAGGCCCAGGGCAATAGCCTTAACCGCTTTGGGAGAAGGCCCCAGGGAATTTTCATTGGAGGCCATTTTGATTGAATCGGTTATGCCGTATTCCCGTTCCAGTTCCTTCAGAGGTTTGCCGGGTGGATAAGGTATAAGGTTTTTAATATTTTCGCTGACTGATAATTTCAATTTTTTCCTGTTTCCATTCAGATGTAATCAATAAAACCTGTCCGATAATACGAAATTTGTACCGAGCCAAAGGTAACAGATTAATTTATCTTCAACAAGACGCTGTTTATTTTTATTTTCAAGTAACTACTCATGGGGTAAGCGCCTGATGAATAGCTTCGGGAATAACCTCAATTATTTGTTTCCTTACCAAACCATCCAACAAAACCAACCGGATATTAAACAAAAAAACGCCTTGTCCTCAAAATGGACAAGGCGTTTTTTGATCTGCTACTCACAGATAACTATAAGGAGAAAAGATTATTTATTTACAATTTTTTTGCGGCCCAGTCCGGCAATACCGACAAGACCGGAACCAAAAAGAAACATAGTAGCAGGTTCAGGTACAGGGGCGGTGGAACCACCGGAAGTGGCATCACAACCGGAATAAGCTCCAGAAACAACTTTACCTCCAAGAGTATATCCCTGCCCCCAGGCCTGTCCTTCATCCCAATCCCAATATGATAGAGCATCTCCACCATTGGCATTGGCATATCTGTCTGAACCCGACAAGGTATAATCAACGGTCAACTGAATTGGATCATTAGTACTTGTCATAGGCGTGCCGGTGCCGTCATTATAACTTATTGAAAATTCAGCTATTCCACACAAGTCATTAAAATTAAACCCAATAAAAGTAAATGTAACCCAGTCAGCAGGGCTAACCATAGTAAAATCACCAGCATCTAACAAAGATATATCGAACACATCTTTTTCAAATTCAATAGCCAGCGAATTTACCTGGACATCAGAATCATCTATATAGAATGAATATAATGCCGTACCGGATAAGGTGGAACTATCCCAGGAATTTTCATAATTTTGATTAACCATGCCGGTAGAGGCAAATGGAATTGAATATGCCGTTGCGCTGCCGACCAGAAAGATTGATCCAACAAAAGCCAGAGCCACCCCTTTTGCGATTATTTTCTTCATTACGTTTTCTCCTTATAAAAATTTAACTTAGGGTTCACTATCTCTGCGAATTTATTTTTGAGTGAACCCCATAACCGTCAGCGAGTCGAAAAATCAATATCAATTATTAAAACAAGACTCAACCCGAACATTTGTATTCATGACTTTACCTAAAGCATAAAAGATGCCAACTACCATTAGCCAACAACAAAAGGTAAAAACATAACAAAATTTACTTGACGGCTCAGACAATCCATACATGGGAAGTAACTTGTCCGGGAGGAGTAGCGATTAATTTCCATAAACCATCGTATTTGTAACTAGTTACAGGGTAAAAATAAATGATAGGCGGAAAAATCAGGGAGATTTTCACGATCAGTCGGGCACAGCGTATTAGTCATATATAAGCCGGCCTGACGGCCTGATCGCGGAAAGAGATAAGCGTATACTCTGTTCAGTGCCCTGTAAGCAGCTACTATAAAAAAAGGACACAACACTTATATCTAGTTGATAGAGCGTCATATTATCAATATGTATAATTTTTCTCCAACCATTAACCTGGATTATCCAAATATAATTATAAGAAATTAAGTAACTGCTCACAGGGCACCGCATATTTCCGCCATCAGTCCGGTTTACGTATGACTAATACGCGGCACCGGTCTGATGACGAAAATCTACGG
>JANTGB010000079.1 GCA_024763115.1 Desulfobulbaceae bacterium
TATGGCATAAACCGGGCTTTCAACCGTACCTGCCACATCACCGGTGACATAAATGACCGGTTTAAGATTTTTACGGTAAATGGGCTGTTCTACCGGCACTTCCGCTATATTTACCAGTTCCCGCAGCGGGACAAGCGGGGCTTTGGGATTGCGGGATGAGCGCAGGGAGATATTAAGCAGAGAATCAGTCGAGGTCTGCAGGGCCTCAGGCAGTTCCACTATAATATTAATCCGTTCCTTGTCGCCGGGCTGATGAAAAAGATCAATGGACATACCCTGCATGGCTATCCGGACGGTTCGGGTTATTTCCTCTTCCGAAATATTATTTAAGGCTGCTTTTTCTTTATCCACGCTGATTAACAGACGTTTACGATTTTCCTCCCGGTACCAGTCAACATCAACGACGCCTTCGCTTGTTTCAAAAATCTGTTTTACCTTTGTGGCCATTGCCAGCCGATCCTCATCACTCGGGCCGTATATCTCGGCAACCAGGGTCTGCAGGACCGGAGGGCCGGGCGGCACCTCGGCCACGGCCACGGCCGCCCCGTATTTCCCGGCTATTTCAGCGATTGCCGGACGGACGCGTCCGGCAATATCATGACTCTTCAGCTTCCGGTCATGCTTGGCCAGCAGGTTGACCTGAATATCGGCCACATCAGGCCCTTGCCGCATAAAATAATGGCGCACCAGGCCGTTAAAATTATATGGCGAGGCAATGCCGGTGTATACCTGATAATTGATAACGGCCGGATCAGCCTTGATTACTTCAGCCATTTCCAGCGCCACCCTGCCGGTCTGTTCCAGGGTTGAACCTTCCGGCATATTGAGGATGACCTGGAATTCACTCTTGTTGTCAAAGGGCAGCATCTTTACCTTGACCAGCTTAAAATAAACCATTGAACAGGCAGCAAGCAGCAGCAGGGTTATGGTCATAAAAAAGACAAAACGCCACTTTCCGCCGGCCAGGAGCGGTTCCATGAAACGATGGTAGATACGGGTAAAGAAGTCGTCCGGCGCATGGCCGTTATCTTCCTCGCCCGGCTCCAGGGCGCATTCCGTCGGCGTACATTTTTTATTTAAAATTCTTGCCGCGGCCCAGGGCGTTATACTAAAGGCAATGAGCAGGGAAAAAATCATGGCTGCGGAAGAACCAATGGGAATGGGACGCATATAAGGCCCCATAAGGCCGCCGACAAAGGCCATGGGCATAATGGCGGCAATTACCGCCCAGGTGGCGAGAATGGTGGGATTGCCGACCTCGATAACCGCTTCAACGATAATATTCACCAGCTTTTTATCCTGGCTTTGCGGCAGACGGATATGGCGGACAATGTTTTCCACCACCACTATGGCGTCATCTACCAGAATGCCGATGGAAAAAATAAGGGCAAAAAGAGTAATACGATTTAAGGTATAGCCATGAAGATAAAAAACCAGCAGGGTAAGAGCCAGGGTGGACGGGATGGCCAGCAAGACCACCATTGATTCCTGCCAGCCCAGAAAAAAAAGAATAAGTAAAGCCACCCCGAAAACAGCTATGCCCATATGAAAAAGGAGTTCATTGGATTTTTCCGCCGCAGTATCCCCGTAATCACGGGTAACGGTCACGGCCAGATCCTCCGGGATTAGAGTTCCTTTCAGGCTCTCTATCTTTTTCATTACCTCTTTTACCACGCTGACGGCATTGGAGCCGGGCCGCTTGGCAATGGACAGGGTAACGGCGGCCTCTTCATCCCGGCCTGAGGCATCACCGTAAAGTACATAGTTGTCCGGCTCTTCCGGGCCGTCAATAATGGTGGCGACTTCATCAAGATAAACAGGGCTGCCCTGGTAAACTCCGACCACTACCCGGCCAACCTCCCCGGCATTCCGCAGAAAAACTCCGGTCTGGAGCAGAACTTCCCTGTTTAAGGCCTCAATTCTGCCGCTGAAACTCTGGCGGTTGCCTTGTTGCAGGGCGGGAATAAGCTGAGAGACCGTCAAATTCCGGGAAGCAAGCCGCAGAGGATCAAACAGAATACGAACCTGACGCCTGGTTCCGCCTATCAAGGTGGTTTCCGCCACATTATGAATATTCTTGACCGCGTCATCAACCTGGGCGGCCAGCCGGCGCAGGGTAAAGTGATCGTAGCCTTGTCCATGAAAGGTCAGGGCCAGAATGGGGACATCATCAATAACATGGGGTTTGACCAGGGGCGGGGAAACGCCATGGGGAATACGGTCAAAATTTGTGGCCAGTTTCTGGTTTAACCTGACAATGGATTTTTCCAGATTCTCGCCTACATAAAAGCGGACAACAAGCAGGCTTCTGCCGGCCATTGAGGTGGAATAGATATACTCAACCCCGGGAATTTCATAGAGCAGCTTTTCCATGGGAATGGAGGCCTGCTGTTCCACCTCTTCAGGGGTGGCGCCGGGCATGGATACCATGACATCAATCATCGGCACCTTGATCTGCGGCTCTTCCTCCCTGGGAAGCATGACAATAGCCATAATGCCGAGCAACAGGGAGGCAATAATCCCCACCGGAGTCAGCCGGGAATCAACAAAGGCGGCTGCCATTCGTCCGGCAAAGCCCGGATGGCTGAATTCTTCTTTATTCATCAGGCGTAACTACTCATTGGATAAACGTCTTAATTTCGCTAACCACCGTAATTGTAACTATTTACAGGGTGCCGGGCTCGACAATCAAGGGTTGGCCATCCCGCAGGCCGGCAGCGCCCCTGGTAACAACCGATTCCCCAGGTTCCAGCCCGGCAATGATTTCGACCCTGCCGTCGCGGGAGACTCCGGTACGCACCAGGCGCAACCGGGCATGGTTGTTTTCAGCCACGAAAACAAGCTTCATCTGTCCCCTGCTGATAACCGCCGTTTCGGGGATCATTAATGTTGCGGCTGAGGAATCAGCCAGAAAGACCCGGGCAAACTGACCGGCCCTCAAGGCCGGATTCTCCGGAATAACGATTTTGACTGCCGCAGTCCGGGTCGCAGGGTCGGCAGCAGGAGCTACTTCAGTTACCTGGCCGGTCAAGCTTAGTCCGATTGCCGGGATATTGACCGGAATAGTGTCGCCAATGGAAACAGCAGCCACCTGAGCTTCCGGCACCTGAGTCACTACCTGGAGTTTTTTGTTATTTTCCATCCGCAGCAGCTCCAGTCCGGGAAAGGCAAGATCACCGACATCAACCATTTTACCGGTAATGACCCCGGAAAATGGAGCGTTGACCGTGGTATAGTCAAGCATGGTTCGAGCTTCCTGGTAAGCGGCTTCGGCAATGCGGACGGCATCCCGCAGAGACTTTACTGTTTCCATGGTGGAAGCGTCTTCCGCCTGCAGTTTTGTTTCCCGTTCAAGATTGCGCCTGGCCCCGGCCAGTTCAGCTTCAGCCCGTAAAGCCCTGGCTGATATTTCACCAGCCCTGATCTTAACCAGCATATCTCCCTTTTTTACTTCCGTTCCCAGCAGCACGGGCAGTTCAACTATCTGGCCGGATATTCTGGCCGAAATAGACGCCCGCTGCACCGCCTCAACGGTGCCGACCACATTAATCAGGGAATCAGCAGTTTCTATCCTTGCCTTTTCAACTGCCACTGCTGCCGGAGAAAGGGAAGGCGCTTTGCCTCTTTTGCCATGCTCCTGCTCACCACAGGCGGATAACAGGAAAATCAGGCAAAAAATAATTATTTCGGCTGAAGATTTTGTCGTTTTTGTCATTTAATTGTTTCCTCTTCTTGCCCGGCAATCGTTTTCAGCTCACACCTTTCACCATACTGGGGCAGGCCCATGGCCCAGCGCAGATCAGCTATGGCAACCCTGACATTTGAACGGGCCACGCTCATACTCACCTGCGCGTCGGTCAGTCTTGTTTCAATATCAATCAGTTCAGAGGAAAGCAGCAGCCCCTGCTTGAAACGAAGACGGCTCAAACGGGCGCTTTCCGCCGCCTGTTCCACCATTTTTTCCGTGACCCGGCAACGTTCAACGGCCTGACGATAGTTAAGGTCAGCCTGTTTGATTTCCAGATCCATTCCCAGTTTTATTTTTTTTCTCTGTGCCCTGACAGTTGCCAGATCCGCCATAGCCCCGGCAACATCAGCCGATGTTTTATTTCCCTCAAAAAGCGGGTAATTTATTTTTACTCCAGCCATCCAGGAATCACCCTCACCTGTTTCAACATAACCTTTATCATATTGATAAGAGGCAAAGCCGTCCACTGTGGGGAGATATCCTCCCCTGGCAGCCCGCAGCAATGCAGTTGCCGCTTCTTCAGCCGCACTCAAGATTTTCAGTTCAGGGCGCCGCTCATAGGAACGCTCCGCCGGCAGTTCCTGGGCGCAGTCGACCAGAGAGTTGACCGCTACTGTTCCCTGTTCAAGGCCAAGCAGATTTAAAAAAATCTTGCGGGCCAGATCAAGCCCGTGTTCGGCCAGAATAAGATTTTCCCTGGCCCGGGACACCTGAACCTCAAGATTAAGCTGGTCGGCCTTGAGCAGGTCACCGGCCCGGTAACGGGAATTTGCTACAGACAGGGAAGCCAGTCCGGCATCAAGAGCGCTCTGCCGGGCCGCGACTATTTCTTCAGCCCGTACTATTGTCTGAAAGCCCTGCACCACCTCAAGGGCCAGGCGGGCCAGAACGGTTTCCCGCTCCAGCCGCGATTTTTTCAACCCGGCCCGGGCTGCCGCAACATTGGCCTGATCACGACCCTGATTATAAAAACGGTATTTAATCCCGATCTTAAGATTCAGATCATCAGTCCGGCCCGGATCGTTAAAATCCATGGTTGGCGAAAAAACACCCTGGTTGAGTATATTCCCGAAAGAATAGATGGGATTATTGGTCTGACCGTATTGCCCGGAGATATCCAGATGGGGGAAATAGCCGACTCTTGCCTGGTTAATCACGGCCTGGGCTGCCGCCATTCTCTGCAGAGCAATATGACTGTCAGGGCTGTTGTTCAGGGCGAATTTTACCGCAGCAGCGGCAGTCCAGACCTCAGGAGTCTCAACCATATCTTCTGCGGCTGAAGCGGAAACGGAAAATATCAACAACCGGATTGTCAGGCAGCAAATAAGAAGTCCGACACCTTGTGTTACACGCATAATTACACCGGAGACGACGGAAGGTAGGCTATAAATTAGTCAGGATAATCAATTCAGCATAATACTGTCGGCATGCTAATTACAGGAACAGAAAAGATCATGCATAGTTTGAATCAATTTGAGAATTCTATGATCAGCAATACGGTTATAAATGAAATTAGCATCTTTACGATAGACAATAATCCCATGATTACGCAGGATTGACAGGTGCTGAGAAACATTTGCGTTAGTTGTTTTGACCTCAGACTGAATATCACCCACCGTCATTTCCTTATCCTGAAGCAGACAGAGAATTTTCAGCCGAATGGGATGCGCCATTGTCTTTAACAGGGCGGCAATGGCATTAACTTCTTCATTTTCTTCTGCCGACAGGGTATGTGTTTCTTTACCATTTATTATTTGATGATTTTCCATAGCTTGCTCTCAGGTTCCTTTTAAAGTCGTTTCAGAATTTAACAAAATACTTTAATGCTAATATTTCTGTTTGTAAAGAATTATAATGAAATTATTCTTTAAAGATAATAAAAATCCGCCAATCGACAAGAAAAATCATTTTGTCGGGCATATTTTCACATTATCCCCGCATTTACCGGCAAGTAATTGTGCTGCGCTGCCGTTTTTCAGTGATATTTCCAGATAATTGTTGCTGTTAAACAGGGCCATGGGTTTTGCTTCTTTACCGTCTTTATAACAGATATTAATTTTTTTGATCAAGTGCCCTTTGATACGCAGATTAAATTCCGGAAGATTCTGCTGAAAAACAGGAGGGAGGAGTTTGTAATGAATGTTAGTTATCAGGTTACCGAAATGGTCGACATAGACTACTTCCCCCCTTATTTCCCTTTTGTTGACGACTATTTCAGGCCACGCTAATTTAATTAAGTGCTTAAAAGCAATTTCCGGGCCAACTTCAGCCGGACTAAGGCCATTTGCCAGGGCTGCGGCCACGGGAGCAAAAATATCACGGCCATGAAAGGTGTTACTGATTTTTTCCAGGAAAAGATTTTTATTGGTAACTGCATATGCCTGGCTGTTATCATTACCTAAAAGACTTAAAATACCATTGTCCGGGGCCAGGAAAAGTCTCTCCTGCTTTTTTACGAGAATTACCTGTCGCCTGGTGCCGACACCTGGGTCAACAACAATTATATGGATTGTCCGGGCCGGAAAATATTTCCAGGCCGATTGAATCAGTATTGCGGCCCGTTTAATATCCTGGGGTGGAATAAGGTGGGTCAGGTCAATAACTTCCGCAGCCGGAGCCCGGCCCAGGATAATACCTTTCATAACCCCGACATATTCATCCTCCAGACCAAAATCAGTGGTTAAGGTTATTATCGGCATTTTTTACCCCTTGAAAATTTACAGCACTTTAAATATTTTGTTTTTATAGTTATAATCCCTGATTCCCGATGAACTTAACTCACCCTGTAAACAGTTACAGATAAGGTGGTTAACGAAGCCGGGGGGCTTACCCCATGAGTAGTTACCATGATGAGCAGGAAGTTAGCATTATGATTTTTCGTTTTTCTTTTTTTCGTATCCTTCATGCTCTTCATGGCAAAACGGATTTAAAACATAATTTAAGGTGAAAAGCATGTATGACCCTGAATTAAAATACTGTCCCGTATGCAAGGACGAATACCGGGCTGATATCGAAAATTGCGCCGGCTGTGGAATTGAACTTTTAACCGGCCGGGAAATGGATGATTTTATAAACAATTCACTAAAAAAACGACAAGGCAGAAAGGGTGATCTTAGCCCTGATGATGACATTGTCACCATTCACAAGGGGACACTGGCCGACATGAAAATCCTGGAGCAGGACTTACAGGAAGAACATATCGGCTACCTGATTGCCGGTGATGAACCGGGGGGCTGCGGACAGGGCTGTTGCGCCAGTAATTTTTATCTCCAGGTGCGGCGGGAAGATGCCGGGGATGCTTTTACCATTATTGAAAAACAGTTTGTCAGGGCCACGGGCCTGGATAATTTTGATTTAAGCAACGTTGATTCGGTCTATAATCCCGATGCCGGGACGGCAGTCTGTCCGGCCTGCGGTTTCAGCTTCCAGACCAGCACAACCACCTGCCCTGAATGCGGCCTCTGTTTTGGGTAACCATTTGTAATTTGAGCCTGTTTTGCTGGGGAAGTAAGGCACTAAGCTTTTTCCAAGACCCGGCTTGAAAAAAGAGGCCTCCGGCAGCTCGACTAATGATCGCCTGTTGAACTGTAGGTCTGCTTGAGCGTAGGGTGCATATCACGCACCATTTCCGGCTCCGGCATCATTTTTTTCGGTGCATGGTATGCACCCTACACCTGTAAAGACATGATTATTATTCATCTTTCCGTCCTCTGTCTTCTGTCCTCTGTCCTCTGACGTTCCGGCTTCCGACATATTCAGCCAGTTCCCTGACGGCTCCGGCCATGTCTCCTCCTGCCCGAGTTACGGGCTCACCCTGCCGCTCACTTTTCCTGACCGATTTTGCCTCAGGGAAAAAGGCGACAGGCCGGGGATCAAGATGTTTTTTTATAAATTGTTCATCATCTTCATCCTGAATCAAATTGGCGACAAAGGCAATATCGGCAATACCTGAATCCTCGGCCAGTTTTTTAATCTTCAAGGCAGTGCGAATACTTGAACGGGAAGGAATCACAACAATCAGCAACAGGTCAACCGAAGCAATGGTGCCCCTTCCCAGATGTTCAACTCCTGCTTCCATATCAAGAAGAATAATCCGCTCAGGCGAAAGAAGAAGGGTGGTAAGCAACCTTCTCAGCACCGTGTTTTCCGGGCAGGCACAGCCGCCTTTTGCCGTCTGAATAGCGCCTAGAACCATGAGCTTTAATGAATCCTCTTCCACCATAAACCGTTCCAGCAGATCATCAACTTCAGGGTTAAGATTATAAAAAGGCGAGCCTTCACTCTTGCCGGATCGTTCCGCCAGCATGCTTCTCATTTCAGCAATCGGGACAATTTTTTCAACATTTTTAATACCGATTGTCTGGGCCATGTGCGGGCTGGGATCAGCATCAATAATCAATATATCCCGGCCCGACTCTTTAAGATAATTAGCCAGCAGGGCCATGATGGTTGTTTTGCCTACTCCGCCCTTACCGCTGATTGCGATTTTCATATATTCAATTCCTTCAGTCGTTGAAATATCTTTTGAGATATACCCTTTTTGATTTTTTCCGGATTAAATGTTAAAATTACTTATATTACAAAACCTTATAATTCTACTTTGCTGGTAACTGCTCACAGGGTACCGCATATTTCCGCGTTCAGTCCGGCTTACGTATGACTAATACGCTGCGCCGACCTGATCACGAAAATCTATCGGAGTCTCCCTTCGGTCGCTTACCTGCACCCTGTAACCAG
>JANTGB010000080.1 GCA_024763115.1 Desulfobulbaceae bacterium
ATATAGTGAATGCGTGGAATAGCGTGGGCTAAGGCCGTTTTGGCGTTAACCGCAAGGACAGTAAATGTTAGCAGAAAGGCTTACGCGAAAATCGGTGTTAAATATAAAAGTCGAGCAAGAGTTTACCCAAGGATTTAGACCCTGGTGAACTGTTACAAAGTCGAAGCGTCACTTAAACAAACCTTACTGCTATCGGAAATATATCAAAACGGAGATTTTGAATGGCTTCCTGGTTACCCGATCATGAACATATCGATTTTTTTGAAGATGACACCCTGTATGAAGGTGCAATCAAAAAACTCGAGGAAGAACTGGCCAAGGGTAAAACCCTGGAACAGGCATGCCAGGTTCTTTCTGCTGTTGAACAGGCTTTGAAATCGATTATTATTGATGATTTTCTGCAGATGGTCATTGCCGAGTATCACTTCGGCAAAGGTCGGGGGATTGACGACATTGCCTTGCTGCTGGGCGTTCCTTATGAAAAGGTGGAATCTGCCAGGGCTGCCATGCTGATGGATCTCAATCAAACCTTCGGGGTAGACTTTGAAAATGAATTCAGCCACATGACTCATTGAAATTTGTTAATCGACAAGCCCAACCAATATTATCATGAAACAGCCGGAAGAAAACCCGATCACCAAAATTGTCGTCTTTCAGGAACGAAGATCAGGCGAGGCTAAAGTCCAGGGTATTCGCGATTATGGCCGGCAGATAGAAATTACCCGGATCATCAATATCGATAAATTCCTGCCTGAACTGATTGACGAACCCGAAGAGTTTATCTCGGACGATTTCAGCGCCAACCTGGTCATCTCCTTCCTTAAACATCCCGACCTGCTTGATTATCTGGTTTCCATCTGCAAGGCCAAAAAAATTCCTGTTATTGCCTCCGGCAAAAAAGCGCTGGGAGCTATCACTCCATTCACCTGCTGCGGCCTTGGTCGCCTCAAAGGTCTGGGTGCCTATGGCGACCAGTTCGGCGTTCCAGAATTCAGCGCCAAGGTTGAAAACAATCGTATCAAGGAGCTCAAAGTCGTGCGCGGCGCCTCCTGCGGCGCCACCTGGCAGATTATCCCCAAACTCATCGGCCTTACAGAGGAAGAAGCGCTGGAATGCATTGCCTGTGAACTCCAGTTTCTCTGCCTGGCCGACCCCAGCAGTTTTGATCCGGTAAGCAGTGAAAGCCCCCTCCATTATGCCGGCCACGCCCATGAACGGTCCCTGCGGAAATGTCTTGCCGATCTCAAAAAGAAAGGATGAGCAAAGATAACCTTTTCGAGCAGGACTCAAGCCGCAACGATTTCAGTTTCAACCATCGCGTTGCCGAAGTCTTTGATGATATGCTGGCCCGCTCGGTGCCCTGTTACCGCCAGGTTATCGACATGAGCAGTCAAATTCTCACCGCATTTCTCCGAAAAAAAGATCACGTTATCGATCTCGGCTGTTCCACCGGCTCGACCCTGCTTGAACTGGCCAGATATCTTGAGGCGCAGGAACTACGCTTTACCGGAATCGACAACTCCCGGGCCATGATCAAAAAGGCTGCTTTAAAGGCCGAAATGTTCGGTAAACAGGACAGAGTCGGTTTCGAAGAAAAAGACATCCTGGATCTTGATATTAAAGACGTGGGCGCATTTCTTCTCAATTACACCTTGCAGTTCGTCCGCCCCATGGATCGGCAGCGGTTGACAGCCAACCTCTATCAGTCATTGCGGCCGGGCGGTGTAATGATCGTCAGCGAGAAAATCATCTTCCACGACTCGCGAATTAACCGCTCCTTCATTGATTTTTATCTCGATTTTAAAAAAAGCCAGGGCTATTCCGAAATTGAAATCACCCGCAAGCGAGAGGCCCTGGAAAATGTTCTTATTCCTTTTTCAATGGACGAAAATATCAGGATGTTGCGCCAGGCCGGTTTTTCCACTGTAGAGCCGTTTTTCCAGTGGTTTAATTTCACCTCCTTTCTGGCTGTCAAATGATTTGGCTGATGGCTGATGGCTCATGGCTGATGGGTGTTGGGTGTTGGTTTTGCTATCAGCTATGAACTATGAGCTATCAACTATGAGCTACCTCGACCTCATGCCCCACGCCCACAGGGAGGAGATCGGAAAACTCCGGGCGGAAAAAGAAAAACTGCTGGCCAGTGATAAAAAAGGGGTTCTTGTCTACCGCAAACTCCTTGAATCCGTCCGTCATCTCGGGACCGGCTATCTTGATTTCGAGGGTGATGTGGTGCGGATCGGCAAGGCAGAGGAACTTGAATCCGGCGAACAATCCAAGGTTGAAAAGGTGCTGCGCTCTCTCATGCCCTGGCGCAAGGGGCCGTTTTCAATCTTCAATATTGACGTTGATGCTGAATGGCGCAGCAACCGGAAATGGCGGCGGGTACTGCCCGCCCTGCCCGATCTTAAGGGCAAGATCATTGCTGATATCGGCGCCAGCAACGGCTATTACATGTTTCGCATGGCCCAACATAATCCAGCCCTGGTTCTCGGCTTTGAGCCCTACCTGCACCATTATTTCACCTTCCGCCTCCTGAACGGTTTTGCCGGGGTTGACAATTTGCAGATGAAACTGCTTGGCGTTGAACAGATCAGCCTCTTTGAAAAATCCTTTGACATCATCTTTCTGATGGGTATCATCTACCATCGTTCCTCACCTGTCGATATGCTGCGTGACATTAAAAAAGCCATGAAACCGGGTTCCACCCTGATTGTCGAATCCCAGGCCATTCCCGGTAAGGAGCCCGTGGCCCTGTTTCCGGAAAAACGCTATGCCAAGGTGCCGGGCACCTATTTCGTCCCTACCGCAACCTGCCTGCGCAACTGGCTGACCAGGGTAGGATTTCAAGAGGTGGAGATCTTTTTTAAACATGGGATGAACAGTAGTGAACAGCGGAAAACCGACTGGATGGCTTTCGAATCCTACTCGGATTTTATTAATCCGGATAATCCGGAACTGACAGTGGAAGGCTACCCGGCACCAATCAGGGTGTACCTCAAGGCCAGGGTGTAACAGATGGCTCATGGCTCATGGCTCATGGCTCAACAACTCTATTTTCAAACAATATGAATCTATTTATTCTTCTGCCGGTGATCTTCGGCTCATCATTGCTTTTAACCATGATCGGTCTCGGAGGAGGACTGATATTCTCTCCCCTCTTTGTCCTGATCGGTTTCCCGATCTCCACAGCTGTCGCGGCTTCACTTTTTTTAAACGGCATCGCCGCCCTTTCCGCCCTCATTGTCTATATGCGGAAAAAAATGGTGGACTACTCCGTCTCAATCCCTCTGGTGGCAACCTCACTGCTTGGCGCGCCAATGGGAGCGATGATGACCCAAAAGATCAATATGCCTGTTTTTCTCGGCATCCTGGCCGCCGTCCTCTTTCTGGCGGCAATGCGGATGCTGTTTGCCAAAAAGGTTCAAAGCCAGGGCGCAGCCGTCAGCTGGCAGATGAGAATCATTGGAGGCGGCGGGATCGGCTTTCTCATCGGTTTTATGGGAGGGCTTCTCGGGATCGGCGGCGGGGTGTTTGTTGTTCCATTGCTGATTTATATGCTCAAGGTTCCGACCAAGGTTGCGGCAGCCTCTTCCATTTTTATTGTCTGTTTTTCCTCCTTTTCAGGATTTATCGCCCATGCCGCTACCACCACACTTGACTGGCAGTTTATTATTCTTGCCTCAATCTGCTCTTTTGCCGGCGGCCAGATCGGCTCACGCATTATGGTGGAAAAACTGAAGGGCAGAACCATCCGCGTCCTGTTCGGCATCATCCTCCTGTGCATGTGCGCAAAGCTCATTCACAGGGCATTCATGTGACATCTCAGGTGGTTAGGCTAAAGGCTGAAGGCTGAAAGAAAAACCAAATATCCAATGGCATAATTGTTATGTTCGTATATTGAAGAAGTTACGAACATAACAGAAAAGTATCATGGTCGGGCATGAAGCCGACACAATCTTTTCATTTCCACTCCACGTCGAGTGGCGGTCTTCTGAAAGATTTAAGAGGCCCATAATTGGTGGACAGATAATCCAGAATTCCCTTCTCTATTTCAGGCTCAAGCTCCCACAGACCCTGTTTGTCCTGCATCCAGCGAATCATTTCAAGCCAGCCCGTCCTGTCCGCCCTGTTTTGGGTAATGAGCTGGGCCGTGTGGCAAACGGTGCACGTTTCCTTGACCAGTTCATACCCTTTTTCCATGATCAGCCCGGTTTCACTGTCTTTCTCGGCTGCGAAGGAAAACCCTGCAATTCCCAGAAAATAGAAAAAAACCAAGGTGGTGATAAAAAAATTGTTTTGTTTCATGACAAACCTCCTACAACACCAATTACGAATTACGAATTAATAATTAAAAATTGCGGTGTTTTCTTATCGGATAACTTCCTTAAAATTCGTAATTCGTAATTTTTAATTCGTAATTGATCTTCAGATCTACACCGCCTTCACGGCAATTCTGTGGCAGGCGTTGTTCAGATAGCCTCTGGGGTTCCAGCCAGGCACGATCATGGGCTGCATCTTGCCCTGGGAATCCGTTGCCCTGGCCCAGATTTCATAATATCCGGTCTCGGGCAGTGACACACTGGCGGTCCAGCTTTGCCAGGCCAGCCTGTTTCTCGGTTTCTTCAAATCACATTTCATCCATGTCGAGCCAAAATCATATGAAATATCCATGCGGGCCACGTCCAGATCCCCGGCCCAGGCATGCCCCCTCACCTCAAAGGCCTGATCTGTTTTCTGTGTGGTTCCGGTCACTGGAGAGGTAATGATTGACTTCACCGGCATGGACTCGATAATACACATGTCCTTTTTGGCCACCTTTTCTCCCGGAGCCACCTTTTTGCACGGTACCCGATAGGAATAGCCGGTCATCTTCGGCCCATCATGAACTTTATCCCTGATAGCAATTCTCTTCAGCCATTTGCCCGATGTTGAGGCGGGCCAGCCGGCAGTAACCAGCCGCAGGGGATAGCCGTGCAGCAGGGGAATATCTTGACCGTTCATCTGAAAGGCGATGAGAGATTCATCCTCCAGAGCCTTATGGATGGGCACTCCCCGGGAGATAACCACCTTGTCCGGGTCACCGCTCAGATGCGAGTCAGCGCCGTAATAGCCGATATAAACAGCATTCTCTTGAATACCGGCATATTCAAGCACGTCCCGGAGCCTGACACCGGTCCACAAAGCGCAGGATATTGCCCCGAGGCTCCACTGGTTCCCCTTGGCCGGCGGATAAAACTCACTGCGGCCATTGCCGCCGCATTCAAGCTGGAGATGATAGGTATGATGCTTGAATTTACTCTTGAGATCTTGAAGGGACAGGGTCACCTTCTTTTTGGCCGATTCGCCGTCAATGGTCAGGGTCCAGGTTTCAGAATCAGGATTTTCCGGTGGTATTCCGTTGTTTCTGACAAACATCCTGTCAGCCGGAGTTACCTCGTCGTCTAAAAGATGGGCCGGAGTTTCCATGTTAAGTGGCTTGTCATTCAGCACCCGCATGTCAGAATGTTTCTCGGTTATGGAATGAGCTTTACCGGTATCGGCCAGGGCCAGGGGGCGGTAGCCCTCGGGCATTTTATCCCCAAAAGGCATTTCAATGCCGGCAGCAGTAAGCACTGCAATGGCCCCTGCTTTCTTAAGAAACCCTCTCCTGTCCTGGTCGGCGGAGTCCGTTTCGGTCGGTGAAGCGTTGTCGGGAAGATCATGATCGGAAAGTGTTTTTTGGTCCATCTGCAGCCTCCTTGAAAATTTGGTTACAGTCCCTGATGGGAATAACGGCTGGTTGCAATCAATACTACAAAATGGCAGGCAATAAACTTTTGCCAATTTGGGAAAGAAATGGGCAGGCCATTGAAAAATCCCTCGATGACCTACCCTGTTTTTAACAGCTACTCCGGCTGCCGTGATTTATTTTACATGAAAGTCTCTCGCAAAGGCACAGAGTTCACAGAGTTTTTTCTCCGTGCCTCTGCGCCTCTGTGAGAGATCGACCTTTGTTCCGGTTCACCGGAATGGCTGTTACTTAATATCAATGGTCAGCGTTGCCTCATTCACCTTGAGTGGCGCATATTCCGTGGCCGGAAGCCCCATGTACTCTCCCACCGAACTGGGAACCTGACTGTAAAAGAGTTTAGCCTCGATGGTCATTGGCCCGGCTGCAGCGTCTGTGGGAACAACCCATCTATATTTTTCAATCTTCGTTTCTCTGGGTCCGATCCGGTAATCAATAGCGGTATTCTCTGCAGTGTACCACTGGCAGATCGTCATCCTGCCCTCGGGATCAAAAAACGGCCGGCGGAAAATCCTGGAACCGTCGGGAACATTGCCATCCCGGCTGAGCCCCTTCCAGTCCTTGACTTCCATGATCTCTCCCATGGCCTGGTAGGCCAGGGAACCGGAGTCGGCAATGGTATATTCCTCTCCAGGGAGGCCTTTTGGCTCCACTGGAATACTAAATGTCTTACCAGCCGAATCAACTCCCTGCATCTCAAGCCAGAGCATCCGCTCTTCGGATGAACCCGACGGCACGTAATGACCGGCTTTGCCGTTAAAGAGTTCCGCCCTCAGCCCCACGTTATCACCCGCAGAGACAGAGGTTTTTCCAGTGTAAAGGGCCAGATCAATGGCGCCTGCCAGTTTGCTGGCAAAATGGGAACCGTGGAAGACATGGTGAGCAACATCCTCCCGGACCTTGGCCCCACCCCTGGCGGCTTTACCTGGCGCATCATACATATGGCAATCCTGGCAGCGAGTCCCCTCTTTCGCATAAGGGCCTGCTTTCCATTCACGGTAGGTGGATTTTACCCAGGCACCGTAAGGACTTTGCTCGTCGTGGCAGGTAGCGCAAAGTTCGGGACTGCCGGTAAATTCCGAATACTCAACCCCATGAACCGGGGATTTGGCATCGGACCGGGGCCCCTGCATTGTTTTTCCCGGTTCAATGGTGAAACTGAAATTGAAAGGTTCGGCTTCTGTGCTGCCGGTAATATGATGACAGACCTCACAGCTTACGCCCTCATTGGCGCGGGTGCCCGCAGCAACGTCTTGGGGGGGAATATCTCCTGACAAAAAGGCAAGGGGACTGTGGCAGCCAATGCAGCCGGCCTTAACTCCCGAAACCTTCTCCAATTTCTGTGAATGGGGCAGAGCCAGTTTAAAATACTCAACCTCGTCCCATTCATGGGTGAAAGACTGGGACATCAGACTCTGCTTCCACTCTTGAAAAATCGCCTTGTGGCAACCGCCGCAATAGGTTGGTTTCTTAAAATCTTTATACGCAAACGAGCCCATTTCAGCGCCCTGGACCACCTGAGTGGAGCACAGAATGCCAAAACCCAGCCCCAATGCCAGAATATTTCCGCCTCTTCCTTTCATGAAATACCTCCTAAATTTTTTTTGGCTATATGGAAAGACATCGATTTTCTAAAAGCCATAAAAGCTCGTGCTCTTTCATAGAGAGGGAAAGCATTAGAGCTTATCGCCTTTTTGTCTATTTGCAGATTGGTGTGGAGAATGCTGATTACACGAAATAAAGGCCAAACTTGAGAGATAATCAAAAGATTAAGCATAGGGCCTCCTAACCCACTAAAGTGGAATAAAACATCAGATTTTTCAGGATAAGTCCCTTAACAGTAGAGGCAAGTTATTTATTTCAAAGAAGTTTTTGGATTTCTTGCCACAAATAAAACGAAACCAATTCTTAAGGGACTAAAGGTTGTGTAACTTCAGGCAGGATTGATGAAATTTCCAAAAAGTGGCTGGGAGACAGGGACTCGAACCCCGATAGGCAGCGTCAGAGGCTGCTGTCCTGCCATTAGACGATCTCCCACCCGTTTGGATATGTCGCAAAAATTAATGAAATCGGGCTGAAAAGTCAAGAGAAAACTGGTCAGCTGCGCTGGAGGAAGAAAGGGGCAAAGGTTCAAAAGGACAAAGGTTCAAAGGGGTAGCCCCTCTGCCTTTATCCATGTATCGTTATGCCGGCATAACCGACAACCTGATTCGTGTCACCGCTCGCTTCTCCGGAGTCGCTATAGCGGACGAGCTCTGCCCTGGTTGCACCAAGCTCCAGAGCGGCGATCATGGTGATGGTTGTCGGCATGATGCCGCACATGGAGATCCGCTGGCCCAGAACAGTGTCGTAGAGTCCATTGGGGTCAAGATCCAGAATATGACTAATCGCCTGGTGATCTTTGTGAGATGATAAGAAGTTGCTTTTTGTCGCCTGGCCCGGAGGGCCAAGAAGAAACGATGATAAGAAGATGATAAGAAATCGCTTTTCAGCATCCCGCTGAAAAGCGGCCGGAGGCTGAGCCATCCACAAGAATCACTCAACAAATTTTGTTCCTAATAACAAATTATTTAATTATCAAATAAAACTTACTGTCCTATATTATCAAAAAATGGCTTTATGATCAATTTTCAAAAATTTGGGCACAAAAAGAGTGCAGAT